>NZ_JAKDLJ010000006.1 GCF_030452865.1 Pseudorhodobacter sp. | reverse complement strand
GCGATGGAGGATGTTGTTCTGTTCAACCCGACATGGTGGAATTCGCTGCCGGAAGAATACCGCAGCGTCATTCAGACTGCGTTCAAAGAGGCAGTGCCGGAGTTGCTGACGCATAAGGAAGCAGCGGTTGCAGCGGCGCTGGAGGAGATCAAGAAAAGCGACATCGACATTCGCGTCGCCACACCCGAAGAACGTAAAGCCATGCGCGATCTGATGTATCCTTTGGCTCGTGCCGCATATGAGGAACGCGCAGGTGATGCAGGCAAAGCCATGATCACGCTTTATGAAAGCGAAGTAGCCAAGCAGTAATCGCGGCATAAACGGCACGGCTCACCTTGTTTTTGGGTCGCGTCATTTTTGACAAGGGAGCAAGGGTTTTCAGTGGCGGCCATCGCAATACTCAGAACGCTTGAGCGGGTGGTGCTGGTGGGATTGTTCCTGACCATGGTTGCCTTGTTCACCTTTGGCGTGATTGCGCGGGAGGTGGGGGGCAGCTTCGCCAGCCAATTCGCCTGGATCGAAGAAGCGGTACGATTGATGAACGTGGCGCTGATGTTTTTCGGCCTCGGTCTGGCGCTGGAACGTCGCCGCCATGTCAGCATCGACACTTTGCGCGTGAAACTGCCGCCGCCCATTCGCAAGGCGTTGCAGAGAATGACCGATGCCTCGGGCCTTGCCTTTTCGCTCTATCTTGCGTGGCAGGGGGTCGGACTGGTGCGGTTTGTCTTGACGACAGGGCAGCGCAGCCCGACCTTGGATATTCTGATGGGTTGGGTCTATCTGACCCCGGTGATCGGGTTCTTGCTGTTGGCGCTTCGCTTCGGGTTAAGCCTTTTCGGTGCCTTTGATCGGTTTTCGGCACCGGGCGCCGGGGTGCAGGCATGATTTTCCTGATCCTCGCCCTGGCGGTCATCCTGCTCGCCTTGGGGTTTGAGATGTTTTTGGTGCTGGGCATCCCGGCGCTTGCGGTGAAAGAGGTATTTTACGGCAAACTGCCCGACCCAGCCATTGTGCAAAAAATCTTTGGCGGCATCGACCACACCACCTTGCTTGCGATTCCCTTTTTCATTTTCGCTGCGCATTTGATGAGTTCGGGCCAGATCGCGCGCAACCTGACGCATTTTGTTCGCACCCTTGTCGGCCATACGCGCGGCGGTATGGGGCATACGGTGATCGGGGGGGCAATGGCGTTCGGCGCAGTTTCGGGTTCCGCGCCCGCCACCGTCGCGGCCATCGGTGGCATGGTTTACCCGGAAATGCGCAAGAATGGCTTTAGTGAAAAGTTCAGCCTCGGCTTGCTGGTATCAAGTGCCGAAACCGCGCTGCTGATCCCGCCGTCGATCACCTTCATCATCTATGGCTGGATGACGGGAACCTCCATCTCCCGGCTGTTCGCGGGTGGCGTGGCGGTTGGTGTCGTGCTTGGATTGGCATTCGCTCTGATGGTCATGGTGGAGGCGCGGCGCTGCGGTATCGAAGCTGGAGTGCGGACCACATGGCGCGAACGCCTGACCGCGATGCGGGAAGCGGCGTGGGCCTTGGGCATGCCTGCCATCATCCTCGGCGGCATCTACACCGGCTTTTTCACCCCGACCGAAGCGGCGGCGATCAGTGTCGTCTATGCGATTTTCGTGGAAATGGTGATCTACCGGAATTTCGGTTGGGCGGAACTGGTGAAAATTACCGAAGAAAGTGCTGTTTCCAGTTGCGTCATTTTCATTCTTCTGGCGATGGGCGGCTTGATTTCGTTCTTTGTAACCTTAGCACAGGTGCCAACTGCCATCGCTGATTTCATCACGGCTGTCGATGCCGGCCCGGTTGCGTTCTTGCTGGTGGTGAACGTCTGCTTTCTGATTGCCGGCATGTTCATCGACCCCAATTCCGCTTTGCTGATCCTGATCCCGCCACTGTTTCCGGTGGCAACAGCACTGGGGATTGATCCGGTTCACTTCGGCATGATCGTAACGTTGAACATCAGCATCGGGATGATCACACCGCCGTTCGGGTTGGATATCTTCGTGGCCTCATCGACACTTGGCAAACCGGTGATGGAGATTATCAGCGGCGTCTGGCCTTTTGTGGTGGTCAACATCATCGTGTTGATGATCATCACCTATATCCCGCAAATCTCACTTTTCATCCCGCATCTGATTTTCGGCTGAGCGGCAGAAAAGAAAAGGGGCAGGGGTTTTGCGCCCTGCCCTCGATACCTTGAGATTTACGCTGCGGAAGGCCGCAGGCCACCCGAACGGCTGCCCTTGCTCGGGCGGGAATAGCGGTCATAGCCCAGATCGCGGGCGTCGATCGTTGTCGCGTGGCCGCCCACAATATCGCTCAGCACCCGGCCAGAACCTGCGGCCATGGTCCAGCCCAAAGTGCCGTGACCCGTGTTCAGGAACAGGTTGTCCGCCCCGGCCCGTCCGATGATCGGGGTTCCGTCCGGTGTCATCGGGCGCAGACCGCACCAGAATTCGGCGCGGGACTGATCGGCGGCGCCACCGAACAGATCCTCGACCGAATGGCGCAGCGTCGCTTGCCGTTTAGGCGACAGGCTTTTGTCAAACCCGGCCAGTTCCGCCATGCCGCCAACGCGGATGCGGTCACCCAGACGGGTGATCGCGATTTTGTAGGTTTCGTCCATCACGGTCGAAACGGGGGCGCGGTCCGCATCCACAATCGGCGCGGTGATGGAATAGCCTTTGACCGGATAGACCGGCAGGCGCAGCCCCAGCGAGCGCACCAGTTCCGGCGAATGGCTGCCCATGGCAACCACAAACGCATCTGCCGAAAGCATCCCTTCGGACGTTTCAACCGAGGTGATCCGCCCGGCTTCCTTGTTCAACCGTTTGATCTGCACACCGGTTTTGAATGTGACCCCCAAAGCCCGCGCCTTGTCGGCAAGCGCATTGGTGAACATGAAGCAATCGCCGGTTTCATCGCCCGGAAGGCGCAAACCGCCCATGATACGATCCGCCGCCTTCGCCAACCCCGGTTCAGCGGCGATGCAGCCCGCGCGGTCCAGCACCTCAAACGGCACGCCGCCATCGCGCAGCACGGCGATATCCTTTTCCGCCGCATCCACCTGCTTTTGCGTGCGGAACAGTTGCAGTGTGCCTTGCTGACGACCATCGTAGCTGATGCCAACCTCATCGCGCAGCGACATCATGCAATCGCGGCTGTATTCGGCCAGACGCACCATCCGGCCCTTGTTCACGGCATAGCGTTCCGCCGTGCAGTTGCGCAGCATCTTCGCCATCCAGACCAGCTTGGTCAGATCAGGTTTCGGTTGTACGATCAGCGGGGCGTGCTTCATGAACAGCCATTTCATCGCTTTCAGCGGGATGCCAGGGGCTGCCCAAGGCGCGGAATAACCGGGCGAAATCTGGCCCGCATTGGCAAAGCTCGTGTCCAGTGCAACATCGGCATTGCGGTCAATCACCGTCACCTCATGGCCCGCCTTGGCGAGATACCAAGCCGAAGTTACCCCGATGACGCCTGCGCCCAAAACGATGATTTTCATGGCCACTCTCCGCTCTGCGTAATGATTCCGATTCCCTGATTTCAAATATACTGGAATCCGCATGAAATGTTCTGGGTATTTTGCCCGGCTTTCGGCAGATTACTGGCAATATCATCGCTTTAATGTAGAAACTATGCACATATCTTCGAAGTACCAGAAATTTCGCGCAATAATTCTTTGCACAACCTTACGGCGCGGCAAAGTCGAACATTTGGCACGTCACGTTAACAGCCGCATGGACATTCAATCCCTGCGCTGCTTAACTTGGTGCCGATGCGGTGGGCTTCGCGCCCAGCAATTCCGATTAAAGATCACATTGAACAGGGAGTTTAACAATGGATCGCCGTTCCTTTATCCGCGCGGGCGCAGTTGGCGTTGGCGCGGCGGCGCTGGCCGCACCAGCAATCGCACAGGACAAAATCACCTGGCGCATGGTCACAACATGGCCTAAGAACTTTCCGGGCCTTGGCGTTGGCGCGCAGCGGCTTGCCGACCGGATCACCGCCGCTTCTGGCGGTCGTCTGACCATTCAGGTCTATTCCGCCGGCGAATTGGTGCCGCCACTGCAAAGCCTTGATGCCGTGATCGACGGCACTGCGGAAATGAGCCATGGGGCCGCCTATTACTGGCAGAACAAATCCCCGGCGCTGTCCTTCTTTACGGGGGTGCCTTACGGCATGACCTCACGCGAATTGACGGCCTGGATTCGCTATATGGGCGGTCAGGAAGTCTGGGACGAAATCTATGATCAGTTCGGCGTTCAGGGCTTCTTGTCGGGTGATACCGGCACGCAAGCGGGTGGTTGGTTCAAGAATGAACTGACCGGCGTTGACAGTATCAAGGGCTTGCGCTTCCGCACCCCCGGCCTTGGTGGCCGCGTTTGGGAAAAGCTGGGCGCAACTGTAACCAACATGGCCGCGGGAGAGATTTTCCAGGCACTTCAGTCCGGTACGCTGGATGCGGCGGAGTTTGTGGGGCCGTATAACGACCTCGCACTCGGCTTCTATCAGGTTGCGAAGAACTATTACTTCCCATCGTTTGTGGAACCGGGGCTGGCAACGGAACTGGTCGTCGACAAGAAGAAGTATCAGGCGCTGCCCGATGATTTGCAGGCGATCATCCGTGACGTATCCCAGGCGGAATACGATCAGGTTGCGTCGGATTTCTACGCCAACGATCCGCGTGCGCTGAAAACCCTGATCGATGATCACGGCGTCAAGGTGTTGCAATTCCCGGAGGAAATTCTGAAAGCCGGGGCTGTTGCCGCAAAGGAAGTGCTGCAAGGGTTGCTGGATTCTGATGATCCGCTGGTGAAGAAAACCTCGCAAAGCTTCCTTGACGCATTCCGCATCGTTCGCACCCGGTCCAAGACTACCGATGGTGCCTTTGTCAATGCGCGCGAAGCCTATTTCGAGATCTGATCCTCTGGTCGGAAACGAATTGAAAAGGCCCGGACCCAGCGTCCGGGCCTTTTCGCTTGTCGACGCGCGTGTTCATTTTTGCGGCATAAACCCTGCGCAAATCGTGACGTTCCTTTGCCTGTGATTGTCGCGAGGGTCGGCAGAACCCTGAAAGGAATCCAAAGTGGCGAAACCCAATGTACTGTTGTCTTCTATTCGACCTATGGCACCAATCACGCGGTCGCATCCACTGGTCTAGTCACGCTTACGTTCCGGACTCTCAACTCATTTAGGCAGCCTTTCGTTCGAAGGCCAAGGGGCTTTTGCCACCTAACGACGAATATCGGCTTCGTGGATTATGGAACTCATTGATATATTGGAATATCGCGGCGGCGGGCAAGTTCGACGATGCCGGAAAAGCCCTGGTCGCGCATCCGGCGAAACGTCTGGTTGACGTGACCGCAAGGTTGCTTGCATGACGCAATCGGTCCGGCGCTGTCAGCGCCGGATCGATTTTCGCGCGTGGCTGCTGCCCTGCATTTTTCCAGACCCTGCCCAAATCCAGCCTTAATTGCATGACATAGAACGCTCAAAGCAAAGAAAACGATGCGACCCGGAATGGGCGCAATCGGGCAGGAGCAGAGCTATGCGAAACCTTCGAAAGACCCGTTCTTTCATTGCCATTACCTGCGCATTGGCGCTTGCCGGATGCGGCGGCGGTGATCTGGTGGCGGGAAGCTCATTGGCTGCCGGTTCGTCCGGAACCGGGGCAGGAACCGGTACGGGTTCTGACGGGGTATTCGGTCCTGGAACCGGCGCAGGGATGAAACCGGCCAAGCCTGCGAACACGAAGATGGATGACGCAGGGTTGTATCAGCTTCAGACGCAGTATCTCGCGCTCAACCACCATCTCCAGGGCAAACGGCCCATCTTCGCGGCGGAGCTTCCGCTTTACGGCATGGCAACCTACAACGGCATCGCTGCCTTCAAGGAGATCAAGAACGCGTCAACCACGATCAACGGGACGACGCGAAACCCCGATCTGGTTGCGAATATGGCGATGAAGGTTGATTTCACCAGGGACAAGGCGTCGGGGGCGCTGTGGAATTTCCATGACGGGAATGGGGCGCTCGCTGATGGCAGTGTGCAACTCAAAGGGGCGCATAAAACCGGCGAGGTTACTGCCAGCGGGACCGGAGATCTGTATTGGGGCAGCCTTCGCGAGCAGATCACCGTCAACGTCGATGGTCCGATCCTTGAAAAGGGAGACGGCATAGAGGGGTATATGACGGCGACAACCACAACCGGTTCGGTTAAAACGCCTTATGTCGGTCTGGCAATCCTTCACTACGATTCCGCAGATCACAAAGTGCCATATTGAGCCGCCAACATCTGCGCGCAGTTTTTGCCGACGTTGCAAGTGGTGTCAGACTCATTCCCCGTTTCAGCCCTGATCGCGCCGCTATTCTGTGTGAAAACCATTGCCACCGATGTGACCGATATCCAAGCCGGAGCAGACAGATGCCGATTCCGAGAATATTCCACTATACTACGGTCATCATTTTCGCTCTGTCGCTCGCGGGATGCGGCGGGGAAAGCGGGCCAATGGCATCGGCAGCCGCGACCGCCTCAGCGGCGGCAGGACAGAGCAGCGCGGGATCACCGGGTTCTGGCACCAGCAGCAGCGGATCAGGCGGGTCGATATTCCCCGAAACCACCGAGACAGGTGGAACTGCGAGCAGTGGCGACGCCTCGGGTGGGTCGATATTTCCGGGCAGCGGCGGAAGTACCACCAGCACCAAGCCCGCCAGCAAGGTCACCAGCGCGATCGACATGGTTCAACGCATAAAACTGAACAGCAGCCTTCAGGGGTTGCGGCAATCGCTTCTGATCAATCAGGCACGGTCGGATGAACTACCGAACACCGGCACCTCCACCTATAATGGCTATGTCGGCTTCAGCAAACGTGGTTCTGGCGATGATACAAGTTACATCGACTCACCTGAAATCGTCGGCAACATGGCGATGACTGCCTATTTTGGAACAAATGACGTGACCGGTTCAATGTGGAATTTCATTGATGCCGAGGGTCATCAGGGGGGTGGCAGCATCCAATTGATCGGGACGCAGGGCCATAAAGGGCCAGGCCCGAGCGGCGCAAGCGGAGAAGCGGCTTCATATGTTGACTCCACTGTAAACGCGAATGGCAGCGGCATGCTGGACTGGGGCGAACGCAAGCAAAAGCTGGATGTTCAGTTGAGCGGCGGCATCAGGGCAAAGAATGCAGGGCTTACCGGTTACGTTTCTATCACCTCGACCGTTGACGGGGTAGAGTCGCAAATGCTTGGAAAAATTGCGCTGCAAAATGACGGTGTAAAGACCCCGTGATGCCGTGACGGTCAGCTTCCTGTATCTCGCAAGTGATTTGAATCGAAGCTGACAGCTTTCGTGAAAGGGTCAACGTGAATTCCGCTTTGGCCGTGGGCGCTGAGCGCGCCAACGACCTGTCTGCCGCAGACACGTCATTCCCCGCTTTCGCCCGTGTCGTGCCTTATTCCTGCTCCGATGCGTATCGTAGCCAAAGATTGTAACACTGAAAGCGGAGCAGACTTATGCGGACCATCAGCACCATTAGACCCGTCATGTTGGCAACTGTGCTGGCTCTGTCCGGTTGCGGCGGCGACAGCGGCGAAATGATCGCGTCCAACACAAGCAGTTCGGCCGGCACAGGCCAGGGCATGGCCACGTCTGGAAGTGACGGGTCCGGCGCCTCGATATTTCCCGGCACAACCGGGACAACGACGCTTCCCAGCACAGTGTTCACCGATATGGCGGCCCGCAACGCGCTTGCCGATGAACACGCAGCGATCTGGGCCAGCTATTACATGGCCAGAACAAGCGTTCCCGATACCGGCACGTCAAGGTTTATCGGCACCGCGGCCATGGGACCAACGGGTGAGTTCAATGGAGCGCCAAGGGGGGGCTATCCGGGCGCTCTCAACGCCGAACTGGTCGCGCGCATGGCAATGACCGTGGATTTTGACAAAACCGACATGCAAGCCGTCATCTGGGATTTTCATAACAAGGAAGGGATCAGGCCCGGAGGTAGCGTGCAGATGGCAGGTGCAATCGACTTTCACAGTCTGGACGGAAGCGGCAGTGGGACGCTCAATTGGGGTAATCATGATGAGAAACTTGACCTGAACCTGACCGGAACGGCTTGGGGCAGGTATGGAGCGACAGGCACCCTTGGCGGAACCTCCACCGTCGGGTCAACGCAGACACCGATCAGCGGGGAGTTCGCCCTCGATAATGAGCTGCCACATAACCTGATCTACAGCAATTAGCGGCACAATTCCCTAGCAAACGATCAATGCAACGCATTACCCCGCAATCAAGCGCGGCAACCATGTCACAATGCCGGGGAAGGCGAACAGGATCGCGATGGCGACCACCTGCAACAGCACAAACGGGATGATGCCCTTGTAGATCGCCGAGGTCGGCAGGTCCGCAGGGGCCACCCCGCGCAGGTAGAACAGCGCAAAGCCAAACGGCGGTGTCAAAAAGGATGTTTGCAGGTTCACACCGACAATCACCCCCAGCCAGACCGGATCGACATCGAGCGCCAGCAGCACCGGCGCGGTGATCGGGATTACGATGAAGATGATCTCGAACGTATCAAGGATGAAGCCCAGAACGAACATGATCGCCATCACGACGGCCACGGCCATCATGGTGCCACCCGGCAGGTTCGCAAGGAATTCATGCACCAGATTGTCGCCGCCCATCAGCCGGAACACGACCGAGAATACCGAAGCCCCAAGCAGGATCACAAAGACCATGGAGGTAATGGTCGCCGTGGAAATCACCGTCTCCCGCAGGATCTGGAACGACAGCCGCCAGCGCAGTGCCGCCAATATCATCGCACCCACAGCCCCAACCGATGCCGCTTCGGTCGGGGTCGCGATGCCGCCCAAGATGGACCCAAGAACCGCAAGGATCAACAGCAAAGGCGGCACCAAAGCCACCAAAATCTCCCGTCCGAGGTCTTTCTTCTCCTCCTCCGGCACCGGCGTCGCGGGGCAGGATGCAGGGTCGGTGATGGCTTTGAACACGACATAGGCGAGGTAAAGCAGCACCAGCACGACGCCCGGCAGCAACGCCCCCGCGAACAGATCGCCAACCGACACCGGCACCGGCGCGAAATTGCCCTTGGCCATCTGCACCTGACTGTTGATGCCTGACAGCATGTCGCCCATGAAGATCAGCACTGTAGAGGGCGGAATGATCTGCCCCAAAGTTCCCGATGAACAAATCACCCCGGTCGCGAGCTTCGGGTCGTACCCCGCACGCAGCATCGCGGGCAGAGAGATCAGCCCCATCGTCACAACGGTAGCACCTACAACCCCGGTCGATGCCGCAAGCATCGCGCCGACCAGAATGACCGAAATGCCAAGGCCGCCGCGCAGATTGCCGAACAGCTTGCCCATGGTCAGCAATAGTTGCTCCGCGATCTGGCTGCGTTCCAGCATCACCCCCATGAAGATGAACAGCGGAACGGCCACCAGCACCTCATTTGTCATGAAGCCGATGTATCGGTTGGGAAGGGAGCCGAAGTTCGACGGATCGAAAACCCCGAAATACATGCCGACCAACCCGAACCCAAGGCTTACGCCGGACAGGGTAAAGGCCACCGGAAAGCCCAGAAGCAGAAATCCGATGATGCCGAAAAACATCAACCCGGCCAGCAGTTCGCCAATATGTACGGGGTCCATCAATGCAACCCCTCAATCGACGCCGCTTCGGCTTCTGCCGGGGTTATCGGGTATAGCATCTCCTCCGGCACCAGATCAGGCTGCCCCATCAGGATCAGCACTGACCGGCAGATCATCGCGACACCTTGCAAAGCCAGCAAGATCGCGAAAGCGATGATGAAGGATTTGAGGACATAAAGCCCCGGCATCCCGCCGACATTGGCCGATGCCTCATGATAGGACCAAGCGCGCTCAACAAACGGCAGGGAGTAGTTGAAGACAACAGCGGTAAAAGGCAGCAACAAAAACAGCACACCGATCAGATCGACAATCGCGCGTTTGCGCACCGGGGCAGGGCGGTAAAAGATATCGACCCGCACATGGTCATCCCGCAACAGCGCAAAACCCGCAACGGCGGTGAACATCGCCCCGTTCAGCCAGATGTAAAGATCTTGCATCCAGACATAGCTGACCCCGAACACATAGCGTTCGACAACCACGGTAAAGCACACCGCAACGATCCCCAGCGCCAGCCATGAAAACACCTGACCGATGATCAGATTGAGCTTGCAGATCACCTCTGCAAGTCTGGCAATGAACCGCATTATTCCTCCCCCGCCACGCCAAGGCCTTTTATCGGCGGGTACGGCGGCTGTTGTGCAGCCATCCTGCCATTATTCTGTTGCGTTCTGCTTAATACGACATCGACAAAGCTGGTCAACCTCGTGTTGCGATAGATCACGCCATCAGGGTCGGAAAATCAGGATATTGTGGTCTGTCGGGCAATTTCCGGCATCAAACCTGGTTTGCGCAATCGCTGGCATGCTGGTGGCCAAGGGTGAACCGATGCGCAGCGGGCCTTGTCCCACCGCCGAAACTCCGCATAATCACCACAAGCAAGCATTGCGCCAGTGTCGGCTATCAGCCGCAGTTGGCAGGAATACGCTGTGCCGGGCGCGGGAGATCAGGACGTGACGAGCGAAACAACCGATGCGCAAAGCCGGGCCGAAGCATGGCGAGACACGTTAAAAGCCGTCGCCAGGGAGCGCGGCTTTTTCGAAGATGTCGGGGATATGCACAAAGCCATTTTCATCCCGCAGGACGGCGAGGCCGGGCAAACCCTTGTTGTCGTTTTCGACAACCTCGATGACGTGCGCCAGAACGTCGACCGCTTGCCCTGGGCCGTGGATTTCATCAGCTCGCAAGGCTGGTCCTCGCTGGGGCTGATGGCGCATGGGCCGACATGGTATCGCGATGACGCAGTGCTAAATTTCTTTGACCGGCTGAAAGATGAAGGGTTCTTCGGGAAATTCGCCCGCGTGGTGTTTTACGGCACCTCGATGGGCGGCTATGCCGCCTGCGCCTTCTCCTCGGTTGTCGAGGGTGCGACGGTGGTGGCAATCAACCCACAAGCCACGCTGGCGCGGGAACATACACCGTGGGAACAGCGATTCCGCCCCGCGTGGCGGCGCGATTTTTCCGGGCGCTATGGTTATGCGCCGGATATGGTGGCGGCGGCGAAAAAGGTCTGGGTGTTCTATGACAGCCGGATTTTGGCCGACGCATCGCACGCCGCCTTGTTTCGGGGTGTGCAGATCCAGAAGGTCCGGTGCCCGTTCATGGGACATGGCATGTTGTCTGTGTGGCGCGATATGGGGGTGTTGAAACCCATCGTCTCGGCTTGCATCAACGGCACCGCCACCCCGACCAGCGTTCTGGCGCTGCTGCGCACACGCCACGGTTCGCTGGGCTACAAACGCGCGGTCCTCGCCTATCTGCAAAAGCAGGGGCGGCACAGGTTGGTCATTCGCTGGTGCAATGCAGTGATGCGCGAACGCCGCGGGCCGGTTTTCGTCAATGCGCGCGCGGCAGCGCAAAAGGCGCTTGGGCAATAAGGTTTCAGCGGATCGCCGCGCGCACCGTCTTCTCGGAACAGCCAACAAAAACCACCCGTTCCATCCCGCAGATGACCACTGAGTCACTGCCTTCGCTGCTGAAGCTCATCTCAGCCGTCTTCAACCAATCGGCAAAATCGAGCCTGCCTTTGTCAAAGCCGCGCACAATGTTCGGCAAGCCGGAGCGGCGGAAAATCAGCGTGGCAGTGCCTTTTTCTGCAATCTCCACGTCCGTCTGCCCGCGTCCGAGAGTGATCGTCACTTCGCCGCTTTGACAGGTGATCTGGTTGCGCCCCGCGCCCGTTTGCACCTCCGTTGCCTTGCCGGTTGCGATGACTGCTACATCACCGGCACCGCCAATCACTTTAGACAGGTCTGAGCGGCAATGCACCTCATCCCGACCCGCGCCGCAATGGATGGTTGAAGGATGAACACCGGTGCGCACCACGTTGTTGCCCGCATGTAACCGCGCGGTCAGTGGGTCTTGCAACGTCTCGATGCAATCATCGCCGCGCCCGCCTTCGACGTGCAAGATGCAGCGCCGGTGCGTGGCGACCAGATCGACATGGCTGCCTCGATCATGGCACGCCACGTTCAACTGTTTGTCGGGCGCGCCGACATCGCAGGCATAAGACAGGATGCGGTAGGCACCCGGCATATGCAGTGTCATGTCATCCTGATGCCGGATGTAGTAACGGCGATTGCCCGGCACGTCCTGCGTCGCCATATCCGGCGGATCGTAGGAGATAACGCCCAAGGTTGGTGGTGAAAGCGGCGCCTGCGCACCGCTGATCGTGGTGACGTAAAGCGCGGGTTCCACCACCACTTCACCCGGCGCGATCATGGTCAGGCCAAAGGCTTGGGTTGCCGCCTTATGCGCCTCTTCCATGGTCGCACGTTGCGGGTGGTCCTGCGATCCATCCGCCAATTGCCACGGGTCAGCGTCCAGATCAACAAACTGGGTTCCGCCGTCCATATATCTGATATAGCGGCAATTTCCTTGCCGCACACCCGCAGCGCCGAAAAAGAAGCTGGGAATCGCGCGACCTTCGACCGCTTTTCCTTGCACCTGCGCTCGCAAGGAACGCCCCGCTGTTGCAACAATCGGCGGTAGACCAGCGTAATCAAGCACGGTCGGGCCAATATCCAGCAGGGCCACCGGATCCTCGACGGTCTGACCGGTCGCTAGTGTCGGATCATGGATAATCAGCGGCACACCATCCGCCTCCTCCCAAAGTGAGAATTTGCGAAAGCGGTTCTTGTCACCGACATGATAGCCGTGATCCGCCGTGATGATGAAAACCGTATCTTTCGCATGCGCAGAGGCTTGCAGTGCATCCCATACCCGCCCGATCTGCCAATCGACATGGCTGATCGCCGAGAAGTAATTGCGCAGGGTTTTTTGCCAGAACTCCTCTTTCGCCAGATTGATATTCGGCCCGAAGGAATTGCGCGACTGCGCATTCAGATCCCGCCAGCCTTTCCATTCCGGCGGCATTTCAAACTTTGTATCATCATACATTTCCTTGAAGCGCGCCGGGGTTTTCAACGGGATATGCGGGTTGTGAAAACCTATTTCGCGGTAGAAAGGCGCATCTTTGTCATATTGTTCAAAGAAGGTGATGGCGCTGCTGGCGGATTGGTAGTCGTAGTATTTCTGGTCATCATTGGGGTCGGTGGTGCCGATGCCAACCTGCCCGCCACCAAAATCCTTGTGCGCTGCATTCGCGCGGGGGCCAAAGCGAAGCTGCACGCTCGGGTGCGAATAAAGCGGGTCGTGGTTTTGCGGCAGCAACGGTCGGTAGCCGTGATGCACCTTGCCAACGCTGGAGCAATAATAGCCCGATTGCTTGAGCCGGTATGACCACATCTGATCCGGGCGGATGGTGCCGAAGATATCGCGGTGGGTGTCAAAAACCCCGGTCTGATGCGGCGCGAGCCCGGACATCATACTGGCGCGCGACGGGCCGCAAGCCGCAACCTGACAATAGGCGGTGTGAAACGCGGTGGACACCGCACAGATGCGATCAAGGTTCGGGGTCTGCAACTGCTCGCCAAAGGCCGCCTTGTAATGCCAATAGGAATTGCAGTCGTCCATGACGACAAGAACGATATTCGGGCGCGGCTCGGTCATATGAATACGTTTCGTCCTCAACTCTGGTCGCTGGGCATGACGGGCAGCCGTGCGGCCAGCGCATAACGGCGCAAAGGCCGGTCCGGAGCGATAAGGCTTTGGCCTTGCCAGACCTCACGCAATGCACCGTGATTGGCGGGTCGGTCGTCCGTCGCCGTATCGCGCCGATGCCCCCATGCGTAGGCCAACATCATGCCGCGCCCTTCCGGCACGCGGTCGAGTTGCAGCACCACACGTTCGCCCGAAGCCGTGACGCTCACGATCCGCGCGTCGTTGGTACAGCCTTCAAGCCCGAAGCCGTGCGGCCCCTCGGCAAGCTCCAACGCGGTCAAAGTCGCAAAATCGGCGATCAGGTTGTCGCCGCTCTGGAACACCTGCCGCAGGGTCGGGCAGTACCACGGACGGCCCTGCTGCACCTCCGCCACCGCCAGCGCCTCCAGCTCATCCACCAGCAAGCGGTCCTGCGGCAACAGGGTCGCGACGGTATCGGGCATGAGGCGGAACGGATAGGTCGGGGTTGCGAGCACGAGGCCCAGGCCGGCATTCATCACATCAAGCCGCCCTTCGGCCAGCATAAGGTTGCTGCGGCCATCGGTGCGCCCGCCGCAGCTTTGGCTGACAACCATGGTGGGCAAGCTGTTTTGCTTGGCCGCCACGGCCACCGCATGACGCAAATCCGCGATCAGACGCGGGTACGCCGTTGTCAGTACCGCTTCCGGCGAATGGGCGCTGCCCGCCAACAGATCAACGCAAACCCGGTCGATGAACAGATGCTTCCCCCATTCTGCCAGTTTGTCCCGCGCTTGCGCAATACGGTGCAGAACCCTGATGACAATCTCTCCATTCAGTCCTGCCTCATCCAGCATCATACCGGATTGCGGTTCTGAAATCGCGATGGTGCTGCGCCAGGCGCGGTGCAGGCTGCGGCTTGCCATCAGCGTCAGCACGCCATGCGCCTCTGCTCCGTGGGAGGCCGTGTCGCAAGACAGGGTTTCGTCGGTGAGGTGATAGTCAAACCGCTCCGGCAGCGGACGCAAGACACCGGGGCCACCGATGGACACCATGCCGATCGCGACCTCCGGCGTCTGGCCAAGAGTGACACCTGCGCGTTCTTCGAACCCCATGACCTGACCGCGATACTGATCCGACAGGTAAAGGAACACGCCTTCACGGTTTTCCAGATGCCAGACATTGCCAAGCGTCCGCGGCCTTGCAGCGACAGTGGCCCGGGTGGTGACGACGGGCTCCGCCGCCGCAACTACTTGGGCCGCAACCTCCGCCTCATGCCGGACCTGCCGCGCGTTTTGCATGAATGCGCGCGTGAATCTTGTGGCGCGCGTGGTCTGCCCACGGTTTTCCAGATGCTCCGTCATCACGATCCGGTAAAGCCGCACGACACGGCGGTCGCGGATCATGCTGTAAAAGGCGGGTTCCGTCAGGTTGCGGGTCAGCGAGAGTTCAAGCAACCTCTCCAGCATCCCGGTACGTTCCAGAAACACAGTCGGGTTGTCGCCCATTCCGATGGCCTTGAGCGGGCGCACACCGACCGCCGTGCGGTCTTTGCCGCGCAGGAACGGATCGCGGATCAGCCAAGCCTTGCCTTCGCCGGAATGGGTGATGTCGGTACTTGGCGACAGCAGCAATGCCTCGGCCTGAGGGATCAGAGCGGCAAGTTTCTGGGCAAGAGCAGCCCCTTTTAGCAGCCCCAGAACCGTAACCTGTTCAAAGCGCGCGAAGAACCCTTCATCGTCAAGGGTCTGGACAACGGCCAGAACCGGCCTCACCGATGCGCTGGAAAAGCGGTCAAGGCTGATGGTCAGGCATTGCCAGCCACGGCTTGCCATCATTTCCACCAAACGCAGAGTACGCGCCATTTGCAGGTCATCACTGCGGTCAATGACCTGTATCAGAAGGGCCTTCTCCCCCGCCGGATCAAATACAAAATCTGCGCTGGTTGGGCCAGCTTCGGCCAGAATAGCCTGGAACAACACTCCTGTCGGCGCACGCGGGGCTGGCGTACGGCTGCGCCGCGTGGCTTTGCCTTTTGTGACAGTCGATTGATTTTCCTGCACCATATTGCGGTCCCTGACCTCAGCTTGCGACGTTAAGACAGCATCTAATGGCCTGCGTGTAAACATCTATCGCGGGCGGGCTATTGCTTCGGTGATGCTTGGGACAATGATGCCACCGGTCTTTCAACGGGTCTGCGCGAAGGTCACAAATCGACCCATCAGGAAACTGACAATCGCAATCATTGCGGAAACGAACAGCAAGAGCGTGGTATCGGGCCAAAAGGATTTCGTCGCGAAGGTGGTGAGGGCCGAACTCGACGCCGCAAGCCCGAAAACTTGCGTCGCGACATACAGCGGGAACGCGGCCTTGCGGCTTTGCCTTTGGCCAAAGGCAAAGCGCCGCTGGCAATAGAAGGCTGGTGGGATGCAGCCAAGGTAGACCGCGATGTTGGTGGCAACCGCAGGCGCATCGGCAAAGCTGATCAAGGCCGATGTCAGCCCGGAATAGAGCGCTGCGAAAGCGCCTCCGATCAGGACGAAGCAAAGCAGGCTCGCGGGGAGATGCGCCTTGCTCATGGCAGTTTCGGCAGGTTTGCAGCAATCACGCGGTATACCAACAGTTCTTTGTTCAGTTCCGGCATCAGGATAAGCCAATCCGGAATATCACCACTCCGCAAGACCTTGGCGAAAACGTCCGTGCGCAGGATACCGGCGCCGCGGCACAGCACCAGATATTCCGCCCCGGTCTTCACCAACGCCTTTACCATCAGATCACGGTCGCGGAACGGAAAGCTGCCGTTCCAGAAGGCATCGGCACTGCGATGGTAAGGCGCGGTCAACCCGAAATGGTGGGTCAGCAGCACCATTGGCGCCCCCAGATTGAGCGTGGTCAGGATGCGCGCTTGCGGCAGGGCATCCAGTGCGGTCAGTGTTTCGATATTGCGGCAGGTTCCGCCGTCTTCAACGCTGGATGCGGCAGCCGCCTGCGCGGGCAACGTCAGTTGCAGCAGCGCGGTGGTGATCGGCCCGCTGAAAAACACCATCGCCGCAATCGGGATCATTGCCAATGTCGGGCCAACACCCTGCGTCAAGCCAAACCAGCGCTTGCCGCTTTGACGCGCCTGCAAAAGGTTGAGGAAAACGAACCCGGCAAGGAAGGGCAGGGCAGGGGCGGCCATCAGGATCATCCGCATCTGGATCAGGCTGCCGATACACCCGAGCCAGGCGAAGATCAGCATCTGGGCGGTGGCGGAACCGGTGGCATCACCCTTGCCGCGCCGGACCCAGAACAGGCTGGCGAGCGCCGTAATTGCCGCAGCGGGTAGAATGATCTTGATGAAGGTCTCGGGTGCGCCCCGCGCGAAGATCAGAACCGGCTGCGCTTCGGTGATGGATGAGGTGATCAGCGTCTGGATCTCGACAGGAAGCGTCCCGTATGGTCCGGCAAGGCAAGGCGACAGCAGATCGGAGCCGAGCCACAGGCCTGCCAGTGAAATCGCCGCCGTCGCCCCCAGGCGAAGTGCCGGATGCGGCAAGACCGGCCGCGCCGCCATCGGGATCAGGCAAGCCAAGGCAGCAATCCATGTGATCGACAGGATCGGCGGCGCAAGCGCATCGCAATAAGGGACAAACCAGTTCGCGGGCGCGGTTTGGCCCGCAAAGAACAGCAGCGAGCCGATCACCAGCGCCAGCGCGAACCCCGCCAACCGCGCATCGGCACCGTCACGCCCAAAGCTCGCGCGGACCGCAAGCACGACGCCCGCCGCCGCGACCACGAGCAGCGTCTCCAAACCCACGGCCAGCGAGAAGGCGGCGAAAAGCCCGGCAATCACCCCTTTGCGAAACGGGCTTCCCGGCCAGATCATCGCATAGACCATCGCTGTCGTGGTCAGGATCTGGACATTGTGATGGTCGATCCGGGACATCGCAAAAGCAAGCTCGCGGATGAACGCCCAAGTCATCACGAAGATCATGGCGACAAGGGCTGCGGTTCCACCGAGGACAAGCTGCGTGCCACGCCCTACAATTGCCAGCAGCAGACACAGCAGCAGGCTTGGCCACAGCACCAGCACCGCCTGTGCGGCGGCCTGCGGCGGCAGCACGAATGCGGCCAGCGCGTAAAGCCCTGCAATCGCCGCATCAATATAACGCGACCAATGCATCTGCATCCCTTCGGGGGGCAGGAAGCGATATTGCGTCATGTCGAACCAGCTTTGGCCGTTGCGCCACGCCTCGATCGACAGCCAGCGCGTGATATCGTCATTGTCCCCGGCAACCAGCCATTGCCAGGCCATCGGATAGCCGGCGACCGCCTGCATCAGGATCGAACCTGCAAATACGCCAAAGATCAGCCAAAGCACACGCGGCGGCAGGTTCAATGGGTCAATGCGGTTCATCGGGGTATCCATCGGGTGTTCTTCCGCGCGAAGCACGGATCAGCCTGGCAGTTGTTGCGGGGTGAAGATGGATTTCGTGCTGGCTTTGCCCTCGTCCCGCAGTCGCTGGTTCAGCAGACCCGCCAGAAAACCGGTTGTGATGCTTTGGGTTCCAAGCGAAGCGCAAATCACGGCCAGCGCGGCGGGGCGGGCGATTGTGCCGGGGTCCAGCGCACCAAAATCAGAACCGGCCCAATAGACCACCGCAGCAATAACCGTTGTGACCGCCGCCACGATCAATATTCCGCCAATAATGCAGGCGTTGTCGATAGTACATAGCGGATTGAGCCGCTCAAACCGTGCGGAACTGGGCAGCAGCTTGAAACGCACCGAGAAGATGCGGGCGAGGACGTAAAAGCAACTCATCTGAAAGCCGGTCAGGATCAGCGCACTTGCCAGGATCAAGGAGGCGATATCAAAGGTAATGCCGCCGATTTGCACCGGGCCGAACATCAGCCGCCCGAAGGCGATGGTCCCAAGCCCAAGCAGCAACAGGCCTGGATAGAGGAACAACCAATAGGGCGCGAAGGTCAGCAGCAGTTTCAGATGCCGCCAGCCATCGCGCCAACTGCGCAGATGTGGCGGGCGGCTGCGGCCATCGGGGGCAAGCGTGGTTGGCACCTCCTCGATGCGCAGGCCGGCGAGTGAGGCGCGGATCACCATTTCCGAGGCAAACTCCATCCCCGGCGTGGCAAGCTGCAAGCGCAGGATCGCATCACGCGAGAAGCCTCGCAAGCCGCAGTGAAAATCCCCCACCGGAGTGCGATAGAAGATGCGCCCGATGGTCGACAGCACGGGGTTGCCGAGGTAGCGGTGCAGCGCAGGCATCGCATTCTTGGCAATACCGCCTTTGAATCTGTTGCCCATCACGAGATCGGCCCCTGCGCGCAGTTTTTCAACAAAATTCTCCAACCGCGAGAAATCATAGGAATCGTCGCTGTCACCCATGATGATGAAGCGTCCCTTCGCGGCGTCAATCCCTGCGATAAGCGCCGAGCCATAGCCTTTTTGCGGAGCGGCCACCACGCGCGCGCCCAAACCTGTCGCAATCGCCTGACTGCCATCGGTGGAGCCATTGTCCGCGATAAGAACCTCACCTTTGATGCCCGCGCGGGCAAGATACGCCTGCGCCTTGTTGATGCAGACGGCAAGGGTTTCGGCCTCATTCAGGCACGGCATCAGGATTGTAAGCTCAGTCATAAAAGCCCCATTGTCAGGGAGGCGCAGATCGCGACCCCGTTGCAGGCTTTTTGCACGGCCAATCGGGCGAAACTTGGGCTTTTGCTGCCTTACTTGTGGCAGGTTACGCTGACCAGATCATCGTCGAACAGGTGGCTTCAGGGTTTGACCGGCTTTTGCAAACGATCAAAGCTGGACTGCCGCAGGATATTTCCCTTTTCATCAACCGTCAGGCGGTGCGCGCGCGCCGCGTGGTAGAACGTCAATCGCCAGCGGCCTTCATCGGCGTCAACCCCGGCTTCACAGCGAGAGGTGATCGCGCCATTGCGCATCAGTTCCGGCACTTCTGCCGCAGAGAGACCAAAGGCTTTGGCCAGTACCTCTGCATCGACAACAAAGCTGCCTTCATTGAATTCAACGGCGGGCATCGGCTTTACTTCCAATAGCCATTCGCGGCGGCAACAGTGGCGAAATGCGTCGCCACAACCTGACTGACCGCAATCAGGCTGTCGGCATTCTCGGCATAATCTGGGCGCAGTTTGTCGCGGATCGCCGCATCGCCTTGCGTCAGTTTGACCGCAACGCGCGACATTTTCACAGCGAGGTTATAGCCGTCCGTCGGGGTTGCGGTGATCAGGGTTGAAAGCCAGTTATCCATCTTTGCGTTCTCCTGCATGTGGGGGTAGGGGTCTGTCTTCCGCGTCGCCCTGCGGCAATATCCGCTCCGCCGCGCCGGCAAGGTCATCATACTGATCGTTCCGCAAGCTCCAATAAAACCCGTAGAGTGCTACCAGCCCAAGGAAAACCGAAATTGGGATCAGGAAGAAGTAATTCATTCGTCCACCCCTGCGGGCCAGTTCATCGCGCGCCAGGCGTGCCAGGTGCCGTGGCCAAGTACCGGGAAGATCACGATCAGCCCCAAAAGCCCGGTTGCGGCACAAAGCACAAAACCGATCACCACAATCGCGCCCCATGGCAACACCGCCCGCAGGTTCTTTGTGGTCAGCGCAAAACTGGTGCCAAGGGCGGTCAGCGCATCGGTGCGGCGTTCCAGCAGCATCGGGATGGAAAACAGGCTGATCGACATAGCGAAAGCCGCGAATAATCCGCCCACGGCGGAGCCGACAGCAACCAGTGCCAAACCCCGAGGCGTTGCGAAAACCTGGGTCAGGATATGGTCAAAACCGGGGAAGGCCACCATGCCAAAGAACAGCGCATAAAGCAGGTCCGCCGCACGCAGCCACAGCATGACCAATGTGCAAAGCAGCAAGCCCGCAAAAAGAAACTGCCCGCCCGAACGCGGGCGGGTGACGATCATGTGGGACAAGCTGGTGCTTTGCCCGGCCTGCAAGCGGCGGCTTTTCTCATATAGCCCGACGGCGAGCAGTGGCCCGACCACCAGAAACCCCGACAGCGCCGGGAAGATCAGATTGGGGAAATCCAGATGGAACAGACCCAGCACGATCACCGCCGACAGCAGGAAAACCGCAAAGCCATAGGCAAGGCTTTGCCCCGGATTGCGCCGGAAATCGGCCCAACCCGCAGCGAGCCATTCCTGCGCTGCAAGCGGTCGCAGATCGCGGTGGTAATTGGTGGCGGGGCGGGCGCGGGGTTCAACGGGCGGAATGGATTCGAACATGGGGTTTCCCTTCCTTAGCAACCATTATTCGCGGCAGGGCGCGTGGCATGTTCTGTCACACATCCCGGTGCGGTCGAAAACGCCAGATGCACAAAACGCCAGTTCGCGGCGATGAACAAGGCAGTTGCCAGAAATACCCCGGAAATTACCCAGACTCGCGGCGGGACGGTCATTGCGATGCCTCTGCCGCCGCACTGTGCAGCCCTTCGACATAGAGCGCGAGCATCCGGATATCCGACACGCTCAACCTTGGCTTCCACGTCGGCATATGGCCTTGCCGCCCGTTCATCAAGGTCGCGAGGATTGTGTCGCGGTTGCTGCCATAGATCCAGTCATCGTCGGTCAGGTTCGGCGCGCCGGTGCCTTCGACGCCTTTGGCATCCTCGCCATGGCAACTTGAACAATTGTCTTGAAACAGGGTCGCAGCATCAGAGGTATCACCCGGTTTCACACCGCCCGAAAGCGTCAGCACATAATCCGCCATCTCTGCGATCTGGGGGCGCGTCAACATGCCATCGCGGCCAAAGGCGGGCATCTGCGCGAAATGCGTGTCGGGATCGGCGGAGTTGATGCCGACCTCTATCGTTGTCGCAATCTCCTCCGCGCTGCCGCCCCAAAGCCAGATATCGTCATTCAGGCGCGGAAATCCCGGCCCGCCCTTGCCACCCGCACCATGGCAGGCTTGGCAATTGTCACCAAACAGCGTCGCGGCGGTGGCGCGGCCTCTGGCCATCAATTCATCATTGGCGCGGATGGTGTCGAAATCGTCGGTCGCAAACGCCTGAACCCAATCGGCCCGCGCGGTGTTTGCCTTGACAAGGCTCGCCTCCAAAGTGGTTTTCTGGTCCACACCCCAAAGCCCCTTGGTGTAGGTATCGCCCAAAGGCCAGGCCGGCAGCAGGAACCAGGCAACCAAAGCATAAAGATGGGTCACGAAGATGAAGAAATAGACCGGTTTTGGCACCGGGCTGTTCAATTCCAGAATGCCGTTCCAGTTGTGTCCTGTGGTGGTGTAGCCCGAAATCGGGTCGCGGGTTATTTCGTGCATGGCCGATCCTCCGTGGTCAGGATCGAGTTTGCCGCCAGATCGGCCTGCGCCTTGCGCGACGGGCGATAGGTGTGGATCACCACCAGAATGAAGAACCCCATCAGGTAAAACAGCCCGACGGTCTTGGCGATGATCACGAGGGTTTCATGCGTCATGGCTCACTCCGTCACCGGTGTTTCGGTTTCATAGGGCAGGTGGGTCAAGGTTCCCAAGACCTGAAGATAGGCGACCAGCGCGTCCATCTCGGTCAGTTGCGTATTTGTGGTAAACCGACGCACCGTTGTCGCCTCACCATAGCGTTCCGTCACCCCTGCGGCCTGATCGCTGTCGGGTCTCGCCTGCGCCAAGGCATCGCGCGGGGCGTTCTCGATCATCTCATCGGTGTAGGGCACGCCAACTTCGCGCAACGTGGCAAGATGCGCGCCCAGATCATCAACTTTCAGCGGCGTTTCGGACAGCCAAGGATAGGCCGGCATGATCGAACTCGGCACCACATCGCGCGGGTTGTTCAGATGCGCGACATGCCAATCATCGGAATACTTGCCGCCAAGCCGCGCGATATCCGGCCCGGTGCGCTTGGAGCCCCAGAGCATCGGGTGGTCATACTGCGATTCCGCGGCCAGCGAGTAGGGGCCGTACCGCTCCACCTCATCGCGAAGGGTGCGGATCATCTGGCTGTGGCAGGCATAGCAACCTTCGCGCAGATAGATGTTGCGCCCGGCCAGTTCCAGCGGCGTATAGACCCGCATATCCTTGGCGGTTTCCACGGTTTGGTCGATGGTGAACAGTGGTGCAATTTCGACCAGACCGCCGACGCTGCCCGCCAGAATGATGCCGATAACCAGACCGACGGAGTGCTTTTCAAGATTGTAATGGGCTTTGAACAGGGGCATCGCGTCACTCCGCCGCTTGAGGGGCAAGGGGGCGGTCCGCCGCCATGGTTTGCGTCCCCCGGATCGTCATCCAGATGTTGAACGCCCCGACGCAAATCCCCGACAGGAACAAAAGGCCGCCAAGCGTTCGCGCGATATAATAGGGGCGCATCGCCTCAACGCTCTCAAGGAAGCTGTAGCTCAGCGTTCCCGCCTCATTGTAGGTGCGCCACATCAAGCCCTGCGTGATCCCCGCGTTCCAGAGCGCGAAAACATAGGTCAGCAACCCTGCCAGCGCGAGCCAGAAGTGCCATTCCACCAATGTCGGCGAATACATCCGCTCGCGCCCCCAAAGCAGCGGAACGGCGGAATAAAACGCGCCAAAGGTGATCATCGCGAGCCACCCCAACGCGCCGGAATGGACATGCCCGACCGTCCAGTCGGTGTAATGCGACAGCGCGTTGACCGGGCGAATAGCCATGAACGAGCCTTCAAATGTGGACAACCCGTAAAACACCGCCGCAATGAACATGAAGCGTAGCGTCGCGTCGTCGCGGACCCGGTGCCACGCTCCATTCAACGTCAGCAATGCGTTCCCTGCCGAGGCCCAGCTTGGCACCAAAAGCATCACCGAGAAGGTCATGCCGAGCGTCTGCACCCAGTTCGGCAATGCCGTGTAATGCAGATGGTGCGATCCGACCCACATATAAAAGAAGGTGATCCCCCAGAAGCTGAGGATCGACAACCGGTAGGAAAACACCGGGCGTTGTGCGCGCACCGGCAGGTAGTAATACAGCATCCCGAGAAAGCCGGAGGTCATGAAAAAGGCAACCGCGTTATGCCCGTACCACCATTGCACCATCGCATCCTGCACACCGGAGAACGCCGAATAGCTTTTGGCCCCCATGAAGCTGACCGGCACCGCAGCGGCATTGACGATATGCAGCATCGCGACAACGACGATGAAGGCCAGATAGTACCAGTTGGCGACATAGATATGCGGTTCAGCCCGCCGTTTCAGGGTGCGCAGATACAGTACCAGATAGGTGACCCAGACGATGACCAGCCAGATATCGGCATACCATTCCGGCTCTGCATACTCTTTGGATTGGGTGATGCCCATGACATAGCCCGTCACCGCCCAGATGCAAAAGAGGTTATAGCCGATCAGCACGAACCAGGGGCTGACCTGCCCTGCCATCCGTGCGCGCGAAGTGCGCTGCATGACGTGGAACGAGGTGGCGATCAGCGCATTGCCGCCAAAGCCGAACAGAACGCCAGTGGTATGGACCGGGCGGATGCGGCCATAGCTGGACCATGCCTGCCCGAAAGTTGCATCCGGCCAGACCATCAGTGCCGCGACCCAGACGCCCATCGCCATCGCGAATACGCCCCAGATCATCGCCAGGACAATGCCAAACTTGATCGGGTCGTCGTAATAACGCTCGAATCGCGCTTCATCCGGCGCGGGCAGATCCCATGTCCGCAGCAGCATGATCACCAATGCGCCGCCAAGGAACAAGGCGATATAACCATGCACCGCCATCGGGTCTTGCTTTGCAACAGCCGCCATCGCCAAGCCGACGAAGGCCAGGGTGACGGACAAAACCATAGCCAGCACCCGCTCAGCCTGCGTCAGTTGCGCGATCATGTGTTGTCCTTTCCGGTTCTCATAGGGACCGGCCATCCTCCGATTGGTTGAGGATGGCGGCTTCACAAGAAGAACTGATTAATTAGGCATTCTATTTACTTGTTATCAAAACAAGGCCGAAAATCAACCATAAACCGGCGCGGCCGGGCCGTCGGACGCAGGCCAGATCGACGCAGCCTGTTGTTCAGCAGTATCGGCAAAAAACAGGCGGTTTTACCCGTTCATTCCTCGCGCGGGGGTTTGAGCGGCATGTCATCATGGAGCGGCACCGTTTGGCGTTCGATCATGCGATGCACCACAGGGCGACCTGGCCCCCGGTGCAATTCGCGGATACGATCTGTCACCTCGGCGTCAGCCTGGGTGTGACGCTCATTGTGGCGGACGTATTCGCCCCAGGTCGGGAAATGATAGCTCTCGCTCCAGACTTCCGGCTGTTCCAGATCGCGCAGCAGCACCCATTGTTGCGCACCATCGCGGATACGGATGCGGCGACGCTGCGCCATCTTGACCAGAAATTCCTGTGTATTCTCCCGGTCGATGATGTAATCCACCATGATCATCACCGGCCCACTGCGATAGTTCAAGTCGAGTTGCAGCGCAGGTTCACGGAAGCGGTTCAGCGGATCGAGGTTCAGCCCCTCAAACTCCGGCAGTGGCAGGCGAACACCGACAGCCGCACCAAACGCCAGCACGACAGCCGTTGACAACAATGCCGTGGGGGAGCCGAAATGCTGCGCAACCGTGCCCCAAAGCAAGCTGCCGATCGTCATGCCGCCAAACGTACAGGTCTGGTAGAGCGCCAGCGCGCGCCCGACGACCCAACGTGGGGTCGAAAGCTGGATCGTGACATTCAGGATCGAGAGCGCCAGAACCCAACATGCACCCGCAAGCAACAATGCCAACCCGCTGACGATGGCATAGGGGCTGAGTGCGACAACCGTGCAACTGATCGCGGTGGCGATAAAGGAACCGCGCGCTATGTATTCGTTGCGGAACCGTTCGCGCAGCCTTGCATTCGCCAGCGCCGCGATGACCGCACCAAAGCCAAAACACCCCAGCAACATGCCATAGATGATGGCCGTGCCGTGCAGGTTCTCCTTCGCGACCAGCGGCAGCAGCGCCAGCATCGCAACTCCGGCCAGACCGAACAGAAAACCGCGCAGATTGACCCGCAGCAGGTTCGGTGACATCGCGACATAGCGCAGTCCCGCG
>NZ_JAKDLJ010000180.1 GCF_030452865.1 Pseudorhodobacter sp. | reverse complement strand
GATCATTGCGGAAAAAGGCAGTTCGGTCTGGCTACGCGCCGAACTGGACCTGCTGTGGAGCAGGGTGCGGCACAAAACGACCCGGCCCTTGCTGCGAACCGCCAACCCACGCGCCAGCCTGAAGGAAATCTATGATGCCCGCGTGCCGATCTATGCGCTGGCTGACCTTGCGGTGGATGCGGAGCATGATCTTTCCATCGACGATATGGCCCGCAGGGTCTTGCAGGCACTCTCGACCCGCGCCGATATTCTGGAGGGCTGAACGAAGATGACCGCGACGGATACCATCAGGGTTGAATTGGGCGCGCGCGCCTATGACGTGCGCATCGCGGACGGGCTGATTGACCGCGCTGGGGCCGAGGTTGCACCGCTCCTGCGCCGCAAACGGGTGGCGATTGTCACCGACGAAACCGTGGGTGCGTTGCATCTGGCCCGGTTGCAGGCCGCATTATCGGCATCGGGTATCGACAGCGCCGCCCTTGCGCTGCCACCGGGGGAGGCGACGAAGGCCTGGCCGCAGTTTCAAACCTGCGTCGAATGGTTGCTTGACCAAAAAGTCGAACGCAAGGATCTGGTGATCGCATTTGGCGGCGGCGTGATTGGCGATCTGGTCGGGTTTGCAGCATCGGTGCTGCGCCGGGGTGTGGGTTTCGTGCAAATCCCGACCTCACTTCTGGCGCAGGTGGACAGTTCGGTTGGCGGCAAGACCGGCATCAACGCGCCGCAAGGCAAGAACCTGATCGGGGCGTTCCATCAACCCGGCCTGGTGTTGGCTGACATCGGCTTGCTCGGCACCTTGACGCCGCGCGATTTCCTTTCAGGATACGGCGAGGTGGTGAAATACGGGTTGCTTGGGGACGAGGCGTTCTTTGAATGGCTGGAAACCAACGGACCGGCGCTGGCCCAAGGCGATGTTGCGGCCCGGCAATATGCGGTGCGACGGTCGGTGGAGATGAAAGCGGAGATTGTCGCGCGGGATGAGACGGAGGAGGGTGATCGCGCGCTTCTCAACCTCGGCCACACCTTTTGCCATGCGCTTGAAAAGGCGACCGGCTACGGCGACCGCTTGCTCCACGGGGAAGGGGTCGCCATCGGCTGCGGGCTGGCGTTTGAGTTGAGCCAGCGGTTGGGCCTGTGCAGTCAGGAAGCCCCCAGCCGGGTGAGGGCGCATCTGCGGGCGATGGGAATGAAGGTTGATCTATCGGACATTCCGGGAGAGTTGCCATCGGCCGAAGTCCTGCTGGACTTGATGGGGCAGGACAAGAAGGTGATTGACGGCAAGTTGCGGTTCATCCTTGCGCGCGGCATCGGGCAAAGTTTCGTCGCCAGTGATGTACCGGCTGACGTGGTGCTGGCGGTGTTGCGCGACGCATTTTGAGCGTTTCGGGCCAGCGGGGCGGGTTTCATCGTTATTCCGCTGGAAGCCAGCGAAGGTGATGCAGCTTCTTGACAGGTTGCCGGTTCCGTTGTTCTGTGGTTTTTTCACAACTTATTGAGGGGCGAAGCCATGGCGAAGAACGAGACCGTCGCGGATCGTCAGAGTGGGAATTTCAAGGTTTTTTCAGAATGGTTGAAACAGAGCGGCGGGATGATCCTGCCGATCCCCAACCGCGGCGCGATTTATGCCGGTGTCGGAAAGATCAACCTGATGCGGATGCAACGCGGATTCCAGGCCGAACCCGAAGCCATTCCGATGTGGAAGATCATCCAGAAGGCGGAAAAAGACGCACGGGAATACGAAGGCTATGTCACCATCGACACAATCAATGACGTGCTGCGGCGCATCAAGTCGCCTTTGCCAAAGTTGATCGAGGCGACAGGGGCCAATGCCGGCCATCCGAAACGATATTCCGACATGTTGTCCTGTGTTGAAGCGCTCGCCAGCGACAGTTGGGAATTATTGTCGAAGCCTGATCGCCGCAATGTCTGGAGCCTGGTATCGGAAAAATACGCGGAGAATTTGCGCGGCGATGTCCAGATTTGGGAAGGCGTATCCAAACGCCTGCGGCTGTTGGAACCCTATAAGGTGATGTTGCAAACGGAATTGAAAAAAATTCAGGGCAATCCAAGAGTCTCGGCGGCAAGTCGCAAGAATGTTGAGGATTTGATAAAGAAATATGAAAAACACTATGGGGAATTGGGGCGATCCGCCAAGTCCAATGATGCGAAATTCAAGGCGAGTTACAAAAGAGCGATGCAAAAATAGAGCCGTATTGCTGCGGCATATGCGAAATGTTCGGCAAATTGGCCCGACAGATCCCGGCCCCGAACACATATTCGCAGGCAATCCAAATCGTTTCGACTTGAACAGGATTCATCGCGCGTTTTCTGATGGTTGTTGCTTCAAGTTAAAGTCGATTTGCCATATCTTTTTACGGCGCAGGCAGGGATCCATCACAACGACGCTTGCAGCAGGCTTTGCGAATAGGGGTGTTCTGCGGCGTTGCGGCGCAATGTATCCACCGCCATCACCTCCACAATCGCACCGTCTTTCATCACCGCCAACCGCTCACACATATGGCCCACCACTGACAAGTCGTGCGAGACCATCAGATAGGTCAGCCCGCGATCACGGCGCAGATCGACCAGCAGGTTCAGGATCTCGGCCTGCACCGAGACATCCAGCGCCGAGGTCGGTTCATCCAACAGCAAAAGCTGCGGTTCCGGGGCAAGCGCGCGGGCGATGGCGACGCGCTGGCGCTGGCCGCCCGAAAGTTGATGCGGATAGCGGAAGCGGAATTTCTGGCCCAAACCGACATCATCGAGCAGTTTCACCACCCGCGCGTCGATGTCCTTGAACCCATGCAGATGCAGGGTTTCGCCCAAAACCTGATCAACCGAATGGCGCGGATGCAGGGATGCGTAAGGGTCTTGAAACACCATCTGCACCGTGTTGTAAAACGCTTTGGGTCGGGATTTTCCCAGCTCGGTCCCGTCCACCGTAATCCGCCCAGACCAATGCGGCGCAAGCCCGGTGATCGCCCGCAGAATGGTGGATTTACCCGACCCGCTTTCACCGACGAGCCCGAAACTTTCCCCCTTGGGGACCGCAAAGCTGGCGCCCTTGACCGCATCCACCCGGTCAATCCCCGATCCGAACCAGACGTTGAGCTTGCCGATTTCCAGCATCAGGCCACCCGCCCGCTGACGCTTGGTGCCTCGGCCCATTCCGGGTCGCGCTGCAACACCTCCAGTCGGTCACGCGGCGCATCCAACCGGGGCAGGGAGTTCAGCAAGCCCCGCGTATAGGGGTGCTTTGCCTCATGCAGCCTGGCGGCCTCGCACACTTCCACGACGCGACCCGCATACATGATCAGCACCCGGTCGCAGAAATCGGCCACCAGATTGAGGTCGTGGCTGATGAAGATCAACCCCATGCCGCGCTCTTTCACCAGCTTGTCCATGATGTCCAACACTTGCCGCTGGACCGAGACATCCAAGGCGCTCGTCGGTTCATCCGCGATCATGATCTCCGGGTTCGGGATCAGCATCATCGCGATCATGATCCGCTGCCCCATACCCCCCGACATTTCATGCGGATAGGCGCGCATCACCCGTTCGGCGTCGCGGATCGAGACAGCCTCCAGCATTTCCAAGGACTTGGCATAGGCTTCGGCCTTGCCAACGGAATTGTGCAGGCGATACGCCTCCATGATTTGATCGCCGATCCTCATCACGGGGTTGAGCGAGAATTTCGGGTCCTGCATCACCATTGAAATGCGCTTGCCGCGCACATCGCGCATTTGTTTTTCGGTTTTCTTCAGCAGATCAACACCTTCAAGGTTGATTTGTGTCGCCTCCACAATCCCCGGCGGGCGGATCAGGCGCAGAATCGCGCGGCCGGTCATCGACTTGCCCGATCCGCTTTCACCAACAATCCCAAGCCGTTCGCGGCCCAAGGTGAACGACACCCCGCGAACCGCGTCAAACACGCCATGGCGGGATGGGAAGCGCACCCAGAGGTCTTTGATATCCAGAAGCGTTTCCATCATTCGCCTGCTTTCGGGTCCAGCACATCGCGCAACCCATCGCCAAGCAGGTTGAACGCCAAGGACACCGTGAAAATCGCAAGGCCCGGCATCGCGGCAACCCACCAGTGATCTAGGATGAACCGACGCCCTTCGGAAATCATAGCACCCCATTCTGGGGACGGAGGCTGCGCGCCAAGGCCAAGGAAACCAAGACCAGCGGCGGCGAGGATGATCCCCGCCATATCCAGCGTCACCCGCACAATCAGGCTGGAGATGCACAGCGGCCAGATGTGGCGGATGATGATCCGCATCGGCCCTGCGCCTTGCAACTGAATGGCGCTGATGAAATCGGAAGATCGGATGGTCAGCGTTTCGGCCCGCGCAATGCGGGCATAGGGCGGCCAGGCGGTCAGGGAAATCGCAAGAACCGCGTTCTCAATCCCCGCCCCCAAAGCGGCAACGAAGGCCAGCGCCAGCACAAGGCGCGGAAAGGCGAGGAAAATATCGGTGATCCGCATCAAGACCGCATCTAACCAGCCGCCGACATAGCCTGACACGGTGCCCACCAAAAGTCCGGCAATCGGCGCGATCAATGCAACCAGCGCCACGATGTAAAGCGTGATGCGACTGCCATAGATCAACCGCGACAGGATATCGCGGCCAAGACTGTCAGTCCCCAGAATATGCCCTTCAGTCCCCAATGGGCCAAGCCGGTTGCCGAGATCTTGCACAAACGGGTCATGCGGCGAAATGAACGGCGCAAAGGCCGCGATTGCCACCAGTGCAATCAGTATCCACAACCCGATCATCGCCATGGTATTGCCGCGAAACGAAAGCCAGCCTTGATAGATCGCCGACAGTTTGGCATGTCGTCGTGAAGTTGGCGTGTCGGTCAACAGCCATTGGCGCAGGGTTTGCTCGGTCATGGATTGGCCTTTTTCATCGCGCCCTCGGGTCAAAGACCTTGTAAAGCAGGTCGGAAAACACGTTCAGCAACACGAACACCAGCCCGACAACCACCGTGCCACCCAGGACTGCATTCATATCGGCTGAAAGCAATGCTGTGGTGATATAGCTGCCGATCCCCGGCCAGCTAAAGATGATCTCCGTCAGAACCGAACCTTCCAGCAGCCCCGCGTAGGACAGCGCGATCACTGTAATCAGTTGCACGCGGATATTGCGGAAAGCGTGTTTCCAGATCACATCCCATTCCGACATGCCCTTGACCCGCGCGGTGGTGATATATTCCGCGTTCATCTGTTCCAGCATGAAGCTGCGGGTCATGCGGCTGATATAAGCCAGAGAGTAATAGCCAAGCAGGGACGCAGGCAAAACGATATGGCTGAACGCGTCTTTCAGCACGGTCCAGTTGCGGTCCAGAATACTGTCGATCAAAATCATGCCAGTGACGCGCGGCACGATATCCTCATAAAAAATGCTGACGCGACCTGGCCCACCGACCCAACCCAACATTCCGTAAAAGATCAAAAGCCCCATCAGGCCGAGCCAGAAAATCGGCATTGAATAACCGATCAGCGCCACCACGCGGGCGAGTTGATCAATCCAAGAGCCTTTGCGCACGGCTGCAACCACGCCCAAAGGCACACCCAACACGACACCAAAGATAACGCCGAGGCTGGCAAGCTCCAGCGTTGCCGGAAATACGCGACGGATATCGTCGGATACCTGATGGCCATTGAGCAACGAGATGCCAAAATCGCCGTGTGCCACGTCGCGCAGATAATACATGAACTGCACAATCAAGGGCTTATCCAGCCCAAGTTGAAAATAAACCGCGTCATAAGTGGATTTGGACGCCCGTTCCCCCACGATCGCCAGTACCGGGTCAATCGGCATTACCCGCCCGATGATGAAGGTGATGAACATCAACCCCAGCATCGTCACCGCAATCGAGCCGATGGTTTTCAGCGTTGTTGTCAACCAACGTGGAAGGGGCGCACGCTTGCGCGCCCCTTCGGTGTCATTGGCCAGGGCCATTTACTTGGTGACCTTGCTGTAATCGGCCGCAGAAATCGCCTGCCCGGTGGTGAAGTTCATCACATTATCCCGAATGGCACTTTGTTCGATTTGCTGGAACATGATCACGAAGGGGGAGGTTTCACGGAACTTGTCCTGAATCTCCTTGTAAAGCGCGATACGTTTGTCGGTATCAACTTCCGTCACCGCAGCTTCGGTCAGCGGAGTCAGACCGTCGGTATCCCAAGCCAGACGCCATGCCAGAAGGCCGGTTGCCTGTGCCTCGAGCGAATTGTCGGGGTTATAGGCAAAGGTGCCAGCATTGGTTTGCGGATCGGGATAATCCGGCCCCCACTGCTGCAACGTGATATCAAGATCGCGCGACCGGTAGCGCGCCAAAATTTGCTTGCTGGTGCCGACGGTGATGTTGATCTTGATACCGACCTGCGCTGCCGCGTTCTGGAAGGCTTGTGCAACCTCGATCTGGTCCTGAGCTTCGCGCACGCCAATCTCAAACTCGGCATTTTCAACGCCCGCCTCTTTCAGCAGGCTTTTGGCTTTTTCGATGTCGAGTTTGAACGGGTTCACATCCGATGCACCCAGATAGGTTTTGGGCAGGAAGTTCTGATGAACGGTATATTGGCCCTTGATGAAGCTGTTTTGGATACCTTCATAATCAATCAGATATTTGAATGCTTGGCGCACCTGCGGCTTGGCCAAAATCGGGTTGGTCTGGTTCAGGCCGATATACATCAGGCGGCCCTTCAATTCATCCGAGATCTTGATTCCGCCTGCCGCAGTCGCACCCGCAATGTCTTCGGGGTTCAGGTTGCGGGCCACGTCAATATCGCCCGCTTCCAGCAACAAACGCTGGCTGGCACTCTCCGAAACATGGCGCACCACAACGCGCTCCATAGCAGGCGCGCCACCGTAATAATCTGGGTTCGATTGCAGCGTCACCGATTCATTCGGCTTCCAGCTTACGACTGTGTACGGGCCAGAGCCTGCCGAATTGACGTTGAGCCAAGCGTTGCCCATATCGCCATCCGCCTCATGCTCCATCACCGTTTTCATATCGACGACCGAGCCGATGGTTGCGGTCAAACAGTTCAGCACGAAAGAGGTAGCATACCGTTTGTCGGTTGTGATCGACACGGTGTTGC
>NZ_JAKDLJ010000179.1 GCF_030452865.1 Pseudorhodobacter sp. | reverse complement strand
GTTCTAGGCGTCTTTTGTTCGGCGGCGGGGCGAACCGCAGCGGCAGAGCAAGGTATTTTTACCAAGATGAAATCAGCGGTGCCGCTCGGCTTCGGGGGATTTGCGATGTGCGCGATCCGGCAGCAGGTCGGGTCAGGTCAGGCGAGGATATCTGGGATCAGATCATCCTCGATCTTCACGATTCGCTCTTTCAACGTCAGCTTTTGTTTCTTCAACCGGCGCAGCATCAGTTGATCGGGATTGACGCTTGCCTCCACCGCCTTGATCGCTTCATCCAGGTCACGGTGTTCGCGACGCATGACTTCCAGCCGGATCCGCAGCATTTCGTCAAAATTCAGCTCTGTCGTCGCATTCATTGTGATGTCTGCCTGAGTCGTTTCACGTTTTCGCGGTTGAGTATAACCGATCTGGAAGATCGTAGTGGGCAAAACTGCACCGGCGTCGCGTGGTTCCCCCCTTGCGGCGCTGCGCCATGCACACCATATTCTGGCTATATCGAACGCTCAATATCGAGGTTCGACCTGCCGGGCTGTCGCTTTGAAGAAGGACAAGTCGATGACAAAACTGCGATTTGGGGCGCATCCCCATCTGTTGGGCTTTGAGCAGCTTGAACGTTTGGTGGAGCGGACCGCGAAAACGGCCGGGGAAGGCTATCCGCCGTTCAACATCGAAGCCGTGTCGGAGAATGAATACCGGATCACGCTGGCGGTGGCCGGGTTTCGCGATGAAGATCTGAGCATCACCGTCGAGAATCGGCAACTTGTTGTGCGCGGCCGGCAAGCGGAGGACGAAGGCGAACATATGTTCCTGCATCGCGGCATCGCGGCGCGGGCGTTCCAGCGGTCTTTCGTGCTGGCCGAAGGGGTGGAGGTTGCGTGCGCGGCATTGGAGCATGGGCTGTTGCACATTGATCTCAGCCGTTCGGTGCAGGATGTGGTTGTCCAGACCATCCCGATTGATCGCAGATAAGGGGAAATGAGATGAATACACGTTACAACAAATTGCCGGATGCGGCAGAGCGGATCGTTTATGTGCGGCCCGTCGAGGTATCGGACTTGCCGGAGGAAGTGCGGGAGCAGGCCGATGGGCTGACCACGATCTACGCCGTGCATCGCGGCAATGGCGAACGGCTTGCGCTGGTGGCGGACAAGCGCATGGCGTTTGCGCTTGCGCGGGAGCATGATCTGGCACCGGTGAGCGTGCATTGAACCGGTGAAGCTGCTGGTTTTGGTGCAGTACTGGAGGACTGCGGTTGATGGATATTTATCGCAGAGAAGACATCCATCACGAAATAATCCGGCAGATATGTGATTGAACGCGATAGGCTCGGCGGTCGCCCTGTCGTTTACGTTTTGCAGTCTGACGCATCTGGGCGCGTGTGACCCCGCACTGAACCATCTTCTGAGCGCAACCTTGTCAGTTCAGCCGACTGACGCCGCAGAGACGGCTCACTCCTGTTCTGCAAGATAACGTTCCGCATCCAGCGCCGCCATGCAGCCCATCCCCGCCGAAGTCACGGCCTGACGGTAGATGTGGTCCGTCAGATCACCCGCAGCGAAAACACCTGGAATAGACGTATGGGTGCTGCCCGGTTGCACCACGACATAACCGCCGTTGTGCAGTTCCAACTGATCCTTGACCAGTTCTGACGCCGGGGCGTGGCCGATGGCAACAAACACCCCCGCGCAGGGAATGTCGGTCACCGCGCCGGTTTCGACGTTTCTGGCGCGCACCGCGGTAACGCCGGGCGGGTTTTCATCGCCGAGGATCTCCTCAACCGAATGGTTCCACAACATTTCGATCTTGGGGTGCTTGAACAGGCGATCCTGCATGATCTTTTCGGCGCGCAGACTGTCGCGGCGGTGGATCAGCGTGACCTTTGTGGCAAAATTGGTCAGAAACAGCGCTTCTTCCACCGCAGTATTGCCGCCACCGATCACCACCACTTCCTTGCCGCGATAGAAGAACCCGTCGCAGGTGGCGCAAGCAGATACGCCAAAGCCCTTGAACTTTTCTTCGGACGGAAGGCCGAGCCATTTCGCCTGCGCGCCCGTCGCAAGGATCACTGCATCGGCGGTAAAGATAGTGCCACTATCCGCCGTTGCGGTGAAGGGGCGTTGCGACAGATCGAGGCTCGAAATGTAGTCCGACACCACCTCCGCCCCCATGGCGCGGGCGTGTTCTTCCATCCGGATCATCAGATCCGGGCCTTGCACATGGACATCACCGGGCCAGTTTTCGACCTCGGTGGTGATGGTCAATTGCCCGCCGGGCTGGATGCCCTGCACCAGAATGGGGTTGGCCATCGCACTCGCGGCATAGACAGCGGCGGTATAACCCGCAGGGCCGGAGCCGATGATCAGAACTTTGCTGTGACGTGCTTCGGCCATGCTGCCCCCGGAGGTGGATGTTCCTCCCTCATATAGACGCTGTATTGCCGGGCGAAAAGCCCGGAAGCGGATGAGGTCAGGTGATGATAAAACCTCGCCAATACGCGAAACAATATTGCGCAAACCGGGCAGAAAACATAAGGTCCGGCACGAAACGATCTAAAATGACCCCGAACGGCAAGGAACATCAAAAAAATGGCTGGTGCGAAACTGGATCCGATCGATCGGCAAATCCTTGCGGAATTGCAGGCGGACGGGCGCATGACCAATGTGGAACTGGCCAAACGGGTCGGAATCTCGGCACCGCCATGTCTGCGCCGGGTTCGGACGCTGGAGGAGGCAGGGTTTATCCGCGGCTACCACGCCGAAATCGACGCGCGCGAAATGGGGTTTGAAGTGCAGGTTTTCGCCATGGTGCGGCTTCACAGTCAGGCGGAGGGCGATCTTTCGGCTTTTGAGGCGCGCTGTCAGGCGTGGTCCTTGGTGCGGGAGTGCCACATGCTGAACGGGGAGATTGATTTCATCCTGAAATGCGTGGCACCCGACCTGTCGAGTTTCCAGAGTTTTCTGACCGGAGAGTTGTTGAAGGCCAACAACGTCGCGAGTGTGAAAACCAGTCTGGTGATCCGGGGTGCGAAGGATGAGCCGGGTGTGCCATTTGACGTTCTGGAAGAGCGGTTGACCCGCCGCGCGTGAACGGCTGCGTGCGGCTTGCGAATGTTCCACGAAAATTCTGATTTTCCGCCGAAAAAGCGTCTTTGGTGCAGTTTTCCATGTTCGCGCGGTTCCAAGCCCGTCGGCACAAGCGGGTCAGATCATCATAAACGCCGACGAAATCAAAAAGCGGCCCCTTTTCGACATGCCAGAGGAGCATATCAGGGCCGCCTTTTTTGAAAACCCGCTCACTGTGACGGGAAGGGAGCCGCAGGTCAACATGCCCTTTGGTCTTACCACGCTTGCCGTCGAAACCTTCACTCTCACCCGCCGCGTTTTAGTTCGGCTTGGTCAGAAGATGGCTGAATTGCGGCGATCTGTCAAAGCGAATGAGATTGTCTTGCAAAAGCGCGCAACAATGCCTGGATCAGAAGCGGGATTGTTGCGGCGTCTTAGTGGAATCGGACGAAAGCATGATGACAGGCCATGGGCGATTGACCCTGATCCGATTCGCTTGACGGAAGCGGCCACTTCAATGCGCGGCTTTGGCACGCATTGGTTGCGGCTTTTGCGCGGTGTCTACGGCCACGGGTTTGCGACGGTTACCGCGTTGGAACGGCAAGGCGAGTTGTGGCTCTTTTGCGGTCGCGATGACGGATTTGAGCCAGCGGCGTTTGGTCATGGTCTGCTCCTGTCTTTTTTGCTGCCGACCACGCGTCAAGCGCAGGGTCGGACGTTATTGCAATCAGAATACCGGTGGATTGGGGCAGGGGTTTGACTGCGGCGTGATTTTCCGGGGTTGTTGAGGGCATGCACCGGATGAATTGTGGTGGGGTTTCCAAACGTTGACGCTTTGATTTTGCTTTAGAAAACCCACAATGAGAATTCGAGCACGGCCCATTTCCCATCAATCTGTGGCAACATCGCGGCCGATTATGCCGTTTTCATGCCCACTTGTGCTGATACTAAACGCGGAACACAGAAATCAGGCGGCCATAATCCGCCTCACCCCGATGTGTCGCGCGCCGGTAGGAGTAGAACCGATCCTCATCGCTATAGGTGCAGTGGCGGGTCCATCCGGCATCGCTGATCCCCGCCGCCCGCAACCGCGACAGACCGAAACCCGGCAGATCAAACATCGCGTGATCACCTTTTCCCTGCGCAAAGAAGCGGGCGTTTTCGGTGTCGTCGTCGAGGAAGGCTTCCAGGAAATCGGGCCCAACCTCATAGGCGGATTGAGAGATGCAGGGGCCGATCACCGCGACGATCTCCGAACGCTTGGCACCGAGCCCTTCCATCGCCGCGATTGTCGCCTCCAGCACGCCGTCTTTGACACCGCGCCATCCGGCATGGGCGGCCCCGATCACCCCTGCGGCGGCATCTGCAAAAAGCACCGGCTGACAATCGGCCGTAAGGATGCCCAGTACGACGCCGGGGGTGGCTGTGACCATCGCGTCGGCGCGAGGACGTTTGCTCAAGGGTGTTGTCAAGGTGATGACTTCTGCGGAATGGACCTGATGCAGCGTTTGCAGGTGATCCGGTTCGACGCCCATCGCGGAGGCAACGCGGGCGCGGTTGATCGCGACTGCGTCGGACAGGTCGGAACTGCCGGGGCCACAATTCAAGCCGTGGAAAATGCCCGATGACGCACCGCCCTTTCGGGTGAAAAACCCGTGGGTAAGGGGGGACAGCGCGTCTGCGGTCAAGATTTCAAGCATGTCAGTCAAATCCCGGCGGCGCGGGCTGGTTGGGTGGGTAAAGTGCCAGCGCCTTGAACAGGTTTCCCATTTCCTCGGGTCGGGTCAAGCGTTGTGTGGCGGCAAGATGGTTTTCCAGTGCCGCGCCAGACAGATTGCGCGCGAGAAGTTGCGCACGCGCGCCGATGCCAAGCCGCGCCAGCAGCGCGCCCTGATCGGTCATGGCTGTCGCGCGGGCGGGAGCGGCGGCAATGGCGAGTGCGGCGAAATCGACATGCGCCGTGAGATCGGCCATGCCGGGGGTGGCGAACGGGTCTGCAAAGTCATGGTGACGCACGGCCTGCAGCGTGTCGCCTTTGGAGGGCGCGTTGCCATAGTCGATGATCAGCGCGGCACCGCCATGCGCTGTGATCTGGCCGCCGATCTGCGCCATGATCGGCGCGGCCGTTGGGCGTAGTTCCACCACCTCTCCGGGCTTCATGTCGGCCAACCTGTGGTTAAGTTCCGCAAGCTCGACCGGGGCGGCATAGCCTTTGGCCAGCTTGCCCGCAGCTGCGCCGACGATGGTTTCACACCACCCCCCGCTGTGTCGGGTGAATTGCCGGATCGGCAGCGCGTCAAAAAACTCATTTGCGATCAGGAACAGCGCGCGATTCTGCGGTATCTGTTCAATGCGGTCGTGCCATGTGACCTCCGGCCCGAGGGTCGCACGTTGCACCGCGCGCAGCGTTGCCGATGCTTCGATCAGATGAACCTGTGCCGCTGCATGAAAGCCCGGAACGCCGCGGGTGGCGCGCAGCAGGTCGGCCATCAACGTGCCGCGACCGGGGCCGAGTTCTGCAAGGATGAAGCGGTCGGGTGCGCCTTGATCCACCCATGACTGTGCAAGGCATAGACCAAGAAGTTCGCCAAACATCTGGCTGATCTCTGGCGCGGTGATGAAATCGCCCGCCGCGCCCAATGGATTGCGCGTGGTGTAATAGCCATGCTCGGCGTGCAGCAGGCAGGCGTCCATATATTGCGCCAGCGTCAGCGGGCCATCGGCGGCGATCCGGTCCAGCAAGATCGGCTCAAGCCCGGCCACGCCGCGCCCACCAGATCAGCACCAATCCCACGCCAATCATCGGCAGCGACAGGGTTTGCCCCATCGTCAACCCATAACCGCCCGATTGGAACGCAAGGCCAAGCGGGTTGCCCTCGGTCACAAATTGCGCGTCGGGTTGGCGGAAAAACTCTACGAAAAACCGCGCGGCACCGTAACCGGCAAAGAACACCCCGGTAATCTGTCCGGGGCGTCTGAGCCAGCCCCGGCGATAGGTGAGCCAAATCAGAACCGCACCGAGCAGCAGCCCTTCCAGGCCAGCCTCATAAAGCTGGCTTGGATGGCGGGCGCAGACTCCGACCACATCCGGACAGTGCTGTGCGGCCTCACCGGGAAAGGCCACCGCCCAAGGCTTGTCGCTGGCGCGGCCCCAAAGCTCGGCATTGATGAAATTGGCGATGCGACCCAACAGCAGGCCCGGTGGTGTTGCCACTGCCAGCAGATCGGCGGCGGGCAGCAGCGGGATTTTCTCAGCCCGGAAGAACAGCCAGGCCGCAACCACCACCCCCAGAAAACCGCCATGAAATGACATGCCGCCTTGCCAGACCTTCAACACCTCCAGCGGGTGCGACAGGTAATAGCCGGGGCTGTAGAACAGCACATAGCCCAAGCGCCCGCCAAGGATGACGCCAAGGATGATCCATGTCAGCAAACGTTCCACCTGTTCGGCGCTCATCGGCGCGGTGTCGCGCCACAGACGCGGCGTGGCAATCGCGTGCAGCACAATCCGCCAACCGAGCAGCAATCCGGCGATATAGGCCAACGCATACCAACGTAGCGCGAAGGTCATCCCGCCAAAGGACAGCGAGAAAATCTCGGGTGAGATATTGGGGAAGGGGATGTAACCCTGCATGGTCGTCCTTTTGGGCGCTGGCATGCGCCGCGCGCGTTTTCACGCCGCAGGGCGGTGAAGTCAACCGTTTGCACGCGCGACCTTGCCCCGAAGGCAAGGGATTGCCATATATAGCATAAGATCTGGCACCAAAAAGGAGGCGCGCATGCAAGGCCGCAACAAGTTTTTCGATGACATGTCGCAACTGATGACCAACGCGATGGGCGTGGCGCAAGGCGCGAAAACCGAGGCGGAAACCGCGATGAATTCGATGGTCGACCGCTGGCTGGCCGGTCGTGATTTTGTGACGCGGGAGGAATTCGACGCTGTGCGCGCGATGGCGCAAAAAGCGCGTGAGGAAAACGCAGCCCTGCTGGCGCGGATTGAGGCGTTGGAAGCGAAGTAAGGATAGGCTTGGGGTGTGTGACTCTCGCGGAGGTTTGGCTGTGTCGCTTGCGTGCG
>NZ_JAKDLJ010000178.1 GCF_030452865.1 Pseudorhodobacter sp. | reverse complement strand
TGATCGGCGTTTTCCGCCTGCAACACAGTGTAGCCGAGATCGGTCAGCAGATGGAATGCGGTTTCACGCACGCCGTCGTCATCCTCCACCAGCAACACCGTTTCGGAGCCGCCGGTGATTTTCGCCGTCCTGCCGGGAAACAGATCCTGTACGTCGCCGGTGGACCGTGGCAGGAAAAGCCTGATTGTCGTGCCTACCCCCAACGCGGTGTCAATCGTGACATGCCCGCCGGATTGCTTCACAAAACCGTAGACCATTGACAGGCCGAGACCGGTGCCGTGACCATCTGCCTTGGTCGTGAAGAACGGCTCGAAAACCCGCTCGACGGTTTCAGGCCGCATGCCTTGCCCGGTGTCGGTTACCGCAAGGGCAACATACTCCCCCTCCGCCACTCCGGAATGGAGTCGGGCATAACCCTCATCCAACCGGGCATTGTCAAGCGAGATGGTCAGCCCGCCTTGCCCTTCCATCGCATCGCGCGCATTGATCGCCAGATTGAGCAGCGCGTTTTCGACATTGCCGGGATCGACGCTGGTATTCCAAAGCCCGTCGGCAACCGCGACCTCGACATTCACGCCTTCGCCCACCGCACTGCGCAATATGTCCAGGGTACTCTGAAGGTGGCGACCAAGATTGATCACGATTGGCGCCAGAGGTTGCTTGCGCGCAAAGGACAAAAGCTGCGACGCGAGGGTAGCGGCACGTTTCGTACTTTTCATCGCCTGATCCAGACGCGCCACCCCGGCTGCGCCTTGCGGAAGATCGCGCGCCGCGAGTTGCAGATTTCCGGTGATGATCTGCAACAGATTGTTGAAATCATGGGCTATTCCACCGGCGAGGCTGCCTATTGCTTCCATCTTCTGGCTTTGCCGAAGCGTCGCGTAAAGCTCCTCCAGCTCCCGGTTGCGTTTGGTCACGCGTGCTTCGAGCGTCGCGTTCAGATCGGCAATTGCGGCCTCGCTGGTCTTGCGTTCTTCGATATCGGTATTGGTTCCGACCCAACCCGCCAATGCGCCGCCATCCGTGCGCAACGGAGATGCCCGCACCAGATGCCAACGATAGCTGCCATCCGCCTTGCGGATACGGAATTCGGTTTCATAGGGGGTGCCATGGCCGATTGCCGCGGCCCATGACTTCATGGCATTTACCAGATCTTCGGGGTGAACCACCCGCGCCCAATTGCCGCCGAACAACTCTCCCTCGCGATGACCGGTGAAATCATAGGTGCGGTCGTTCAGCCAGTTCAACCCGCCGTCCTTGTCCGCAGTCCAGACCTGGTTCGGCATGGTTTGCGCCATGACCCTGAATTTCTCGCGGGTCGCGGTCAGCGCCGTCTCAGCAGTCTTTTGCCCGGTGACATCATGGCCCTGGACAAAGATTCCGGTGGGCGTGCCGGTTTCGTCCTTGATCGGATGATAGATGAAATCAATGAAATGTTGAACCGGGGGCGTGTCGCTGTTCGGTTGCAGCAAAGCTGCCATGCCTTTGATCGACACCGGTTCGCCTGAGGCATAAACCTGATCCAGCAGTTCAAAAAAGCCCTGTCCACGGATCTCGGGTAACGCTTGGCGAACGGTTTGGCCGATCAAGGCCCTTCCACCAACAAGGTCATTATAGGATTGATTCACGATATCGAACACATGCTGCGGCCCGGTCAGGACGGCCATGAAACTCGGCGCCTGATCGAAGGCAGACTGAAAGAAATCGGTCATTGTGCCAAGCGCGAGGTTTTCCGTCGCGACGGCTTCCGCCCGCTGCAACAGCGTGGCACGTTTCGGCAGATCATGCGGGCTGATGGTTTTATCAGCGCGATAGAGGTCGGTCACATCCATGGTGTTTTGCAAGATGAACTCTACCTGACCCTGCGCATCCAGGATCGGGGTGTGCGTCGCGCTCCAGTACCGGTCCTCGATCTGACCGTCGGCGTTCGAAATCGGGTAGGGGATCAGGGGCAAATGATCGGTCTGGCCGGTTGCAAGGACATTGCGGAATGAACCGCGCAGCATCTGGTCGGATATGGAATCGGCCGGGGCGGGAAATTCCTCAGTCAGTTTTCGACCGATCAGTCGGTCGCGCGACCGACCTGTCACGTTGAGATAGGCCTCATTGGCCCAGACCATGCGCAAATCACGGTCGAGCAGGAGATAGGGTGACGGCGCCGAGGCGAAAAGGGCGTCAATATCAATCCACATCGCGACAAATCTCGTCTTTATACCCAAGTTGCATGTGGCGGCATCTTGGCGAAGACAGGTTTTGCTGTAAAGGCCCGCTATTTGCGTCTGCGCCCCTGTTTTTCGCCGCGCCGCGCCCCATGTTCTGCGGCACTACCCGACGACATGACAACAGACCGGGAACCTTTGCCTTTCGCACATGTTCCGCAAACCAAACCCTATGGATTTCGGAGCAGCAACTCCGTAACGTCATCATATGAACAATGACTTACCCCTCGTCGTCGGAATCGGCGCATCCGCAGGCGGCGTCAGCGCGCTGTCACAACTGTTCGAGGCGGTGCCATCGAACAGCGGGATTGCCTTTGTTGTCGTGACGCATCTGAATCCGGATCGCGAAAGCCTGCTGCACACGGTTTTGCAGCGCAAGACGGATATGGTGGTCAGGATAGCGCAGGATGGTGATCTGGTCGTGCCTGACACCGTTTACGTCATGCCGGAAAGATCTGTGTTGCAGATCGAGGGCGGGCGGTTGCGGTTGCGGGAAACCGCCGCAGGGCACCGTGAATACAAGCCGATTGACGTTTTCTTCAGCGCATTGGCTGAGGATCAGAAGGAAAACGCCGCCGCTATCGTTCTGTCGGGGGGTGATGGTGACGGCACGCTCGGGATCAAGGTCATCAAGGAACAAGGTGGCGTGACCTTTGCCCAGACGGCGGAGGATGACCCTGATATCGTGTCGGAGATGCCGGACAGCGCAATTGCCACAGGTCTTGTTGATTTCGCTATCCCGGCCGGGCAGATGGCCGAAAAGCTGATGCAGATCAGGGATGGACGCGCGACACTGGATGCGCTTGTCGTCGCTGCCACCTCGGATCACCAGACCGACCCGCGACAACTCCAATCCGAGATTTCCGACCTGCTGATGCAACGTACCGGACATGATTTCTCCGGCTATAAAAGCAAGACGTTCTTTCGCCGGGTCGCGCGACGGATGCAGGTTCAGAAAATCGACGATGTTGAGAGGTATTGTGCGCATTTGCGGCAGGACAGCGATGAGGTTGACGCCCTCTTTCGCGATCTGCTGATCAGTGTCACCAATTTCTTCCGCGATACCGATGCTTTCGCCTCGCTTGAGGAAAAGGTCATTCCGAAGCTCTGCGAAAACCGCGACGGCAAAAGCCCGGTGCGGATCTGGGTTCCGGCCTGCACCACGGGCGAGGAGGTGTATTCGCTCGCCATCCTGATCCGGGAGTATATGGATGAACATGCGGTTTCCGCGTCGGTGCAGATCTTTGCGACGGATATCGACGCCTCCGCGCTGAATGTGGCGCGGCTCGGGCGCTACCCTGAACAATTGCTGCGTCAGGCCAGCCCTGAACGGCTTGCCCGCTACTTCCACCGTGATGGCGTCAGCTATGTCGTCAGCAAGAAAGTGCGCGAAATGTGCATCTTCTCGCCTCATAACGTCATCAGCGACCCGCCGTTTTCACGGATGGATATGGTATCGTGCCGCAACCTGCTGATCTATTTCGGCCCGGACTTGCAACGCCAGATCATCCCGACATTCCATTACGCGCTGAAGCCCGATGGCTATCTGTTCCTCGGCACCTCCGAAAGCATCAACCAGTTCAGCGACCTGTTCCATACCGTCGACAAGAAACATCGGATATTCCAGGCGTTGGAGAAGGGGAACCGACGCTGGAGCCCGTCCGACATGCATTACCGGTTGACTGACAAGGATACGATTGACAACAGACAGACCACCTTGTCCGGCATCCAGCTGCGCCACAAGATCGAACGCCATATTCTGGAACAACACACCCCTGCGCATGCCGTGATCCGTGCGGATGGCGAGATCGTTTTCGTTTCCGGCGGGACCGGTGGTTTTCTGGAAATGCCGCGCGGGATTCCGACGCATGACCTGTTGGAAATGGTGCCGCGCGACCTGCGGCTGGAATTGCGCGCGACCTTGCGTCAGGTGGTCGAAGGCAGACGTTCGGTATATCGGCGAGATCTGACCATCACAACGGCATCCGGTGAATTGCAGCGCCTGAACCTGCGGGTGGAACCGCTGCGCGGCACCGGCGATCGTGAACGGCTTTTCATCGTGTTCTTCGAATCAGTCGCAACCGAGGCTTCGCAACCGGTCGACGCAACCGAGAATTCCCGGCGCAGTGAAGCGGCGGAACATGAGTTGCGCGAATTGCGCGAACGCCTGCAATCCACGGTCGAAGAGTATGAGACCGCGCTTGAGGAGTTGAAATCCTCGAACGAGGAACTGGTCTCCGTCAACGAGGAGGCGCAGTCGACCAATGAGGAATTGGAAGCCTCCAAAGAGGAGATGCAGTCGCTCAATGAGGAACTGAACACGATCAATGCCGAATTGAATGGCAAGGTTGAAGAACTCGACCGCGCGAACGGCGATTTGCGCAACCTGTTCGATGCGACCCGGATCGCGACGGTATTTCTTGATGGTGACCTGGTGGTCCGTACCTTCACCCCGGCTGCGGCGGACCTGTTCAGCCTGCGGATAGCCGATATTGGCCGGCCCTTGTCCGAATTGGCCAGCGTCAGCGATTATCCCGAACTCCGCGTCCACATCCGCGAGGTTTTTGAGACCGGGGCAGCTTATGAGCATCGCCTGTCGCGCGACGAGGGCGCATCGCAATATCTGGTCCGTGTAACCCCCTACCTGCGCGGCGATCAAACCGTCGAAGGTGCGGTTGTTACCCTGGTGGACATCACGTCGCTGGCAAAGGCGGAGGAACATCAGAAAATCCTGATTGCCGAACTCAATCACCGGGTCAAGAACATGCTGGCGGTGATCGTCACCATCGTCAAAACCTCACTTCGTGGCAAGGACGTGCGCCCGGAAGTGCTGGACACGCTGATCAATCGACTGCTGGGGATGGCGCGGGCCTACAGCCTGATTTCGGAGCGTTCCTGGACCAGCGTAGGGATGCGGGACATCATGCAAGGCGAAATGGCACCCTTTGGCGCGGATCGCATTCACCTCAGCGGCCCGAACGTCGGGTTGCAGCCGCCGCAGGCCCTGGCAGTCAGCATGGTGATCCATGAACTCGTGACGAACGCGATCAAATACGGTGCCTTGTCGAATGATGCGGGTAGTGTGGAGGCCCGCTGGAGTGTGGCAGAAGACCGCTTGGCGCTGGTCTGGCGTGAACGTGATGGACCGCAGACGAACAAGCCGGAACGAAATGGCTTTGGATACGTTCTGATAGAAGGTCAGGTCGAACAGCAGCTCGGGGGCAAGCTGGAAACCAGTTTCAGTGCAGAGGGTTTGATGCTGAGCATGGAGTTTCCCCTCTGAAGGCAGGAGCCCGGGCGTGTCAGCGACGGATCAAATGAAGAAAATACTGGTCGTCGAAGACGAATGGCTGATCGCAATGGATATTGAGCGAATGCTGGAGGAACACGGGTTTGGCGTCGTCGGCCCTGCACGGAATGTGGCAATTGCGCTGGAGCTGATCCAAAGCAACGAGATTGATGCCGCCTTTCTGGATATCAATCTCGGGGCCGAAGAATCCTTTCCCATCGCGGAACGGCTGGTGGGGTCCGGTGTGCCAGTCACCTTCATCAGCGCGCACGCGCGCGACCAGATTCCGGCCCGATTCAGCGGCGCCGACCTGTTGTCGAAACCGGTCACACCGCAGCATCTTGTTCAGCAGGCCAACAAGATGCTGGAAGGGCGTTGATGCGAAGATTGCAGATGCACATCGCGGTGGGCGCAGGACTGTGAAATCCGCCGCGCCGGAACCACGCCGAGAACGGGGGGCGTAGGTTCGCACGCCGGTGCAAAAGACTTCCTTCTCAGCTCTGCAATGTCGCTTGCGTCCAGTGGCTTGCGCCGCAGTTGGGGCAGGCAGCAGGCGTGACCTTTCCCTCTGTGGTCAAGACCGTACCGCAGACGCAGCAGGCCATCGGTTGCGAGATCGGCGCTCCGGCACCGATTTTCACCGGCGGGGCGACCGCCCAGGCCGGTTCGATCGGAAGGCCGAGTTTGGGCCCGTCGGCGCGGAAATAGCTGAACCTGCCCGAGGTTTCGAGATAAGCGCGCCGGATCTGGCCGACATTGACCAGCCCCGCTTCGCGCATGCTTTCAAACAATTCACTATGGCCGATCTTCTGCGCGCGCATGGTTGGGATGTGGATCACACCGTCGCGGACAACTTCGCGGGTGGAGCCGTTCATCATCCGCTCCATTGCGGGATATCGGAAGATCAACACGTCCAGCGCCTTGTTGATAAGCACCACACCTGTGATGACCAAAATTGCATGCAGAAGCGGAACCTGCGGATAGAACATCGTATCACCGACGGCCGAACCCAAAGCGATCACCAGCAGAAACTCGACGGTGGACATCTGCCCGATACCCCGGCCGCCGACCCATCGGATCAGCAAAAGCGAATAGGCATAGATCAGCAGTATCCTGACAACGATCTCAAGATAGAACAGCGGGGGGTCGCTGCCGAATACCATCCGGACCAGATCAAACGGTATCACTTCCTGCTGCATCGCTATCGCCCTTTTGTTCCCATCACGCGGCGAGGGTTGAACCCGACCCGCGAACAATCCTCACTCAGGGCGCAACGCAAAGGCCGGCGTTTTGATCCCTTGGCGCGGCAACGCGCCATTCCAAGATCAATAATCCGTCCTTGCGTTCACGCAGCATCAAACACGCAACGAGTATCAACTTCTGCAACGATCGTTTGGTCGGGGTGGCGGCACCAAAGCGGAATATCGGCCGATTTATTACGCTGCTCATCCCGGTATTTGCGTTGCACAACGCCCGACGAGAGTATCCGGTCCCTAGGCCAGATAACCGCGCGGAATTTTGCGTTCACGGCACGGATTGTTGTCGGGTCGATCCAATGCACTGCGGAGGATGCCAGAACGCTCGCCCGATGCATCCTGAGGCCAAAGACGGCGGGATACCCGTACAAATCGGCGCAAGGAATATCGCGCT
>NZ_JAKDLJ010000589.1 GCF_030452865.1 Pseudorhodobacter sp. | reverse complement strand
ATATACGGCAACCCGCTATCCGGCATGCGGCTCTCAGCGCCGCTAAAGGGATGGCTGGTTCGGCATGGTGGGCGGGGTCATCACATCACCATCGTGTTTCGTGCCTTTCCTGAACGGGAAGCACTCTATATCGCGCTGGTTGCTTTCGGCGGGCAGGATTGGATGACCAAAACTGCGACACGAAAGCAGTTTGCGGACGAAGGCATCCGATAGAGCCTGTTTGGGCTGCCTTGCCAAAGACCGCCACCGTTGCACCCAAATTTTCATCTGTGCTTTTGGGTTGCTAGCGGCCACAGCTTGCATCCGTACATATTGCGCGAACGAAAGGGCTGCCCAAAGCCAGCCCCCGAAGGGGCGCATCACGCGCCCCTCTCGAACTTCAGAACCGGAATGCCCATTTTCTTGGCCTTGTCTGCCAGGTTTTCCTGAATGCCAGTGCCGGGAAACACCAGAACACCCACGAGAAGCACGTCGAGCATGGCGTCATTGCGCTTGAACGGTGCTGCCTTGGCGTGTTTCGTCCAGTCAGGCTTGAAGGCGACCTGTGTCACACCGCGGGCTTCGGCCCATTTGGCGGCGATGAGTTCTGCGCCCTTCGGACTTCCCCCGTGCATGAGGACCATATCGGGGTATTTGGTCCTGACCTGATCGAGCTTGCCCCAGATCAGGCGGTGATCGTTGAAGTCAGCGCCGCCGGTGAGGGCAACCTTGGGGCCAGCAGGCAGCATCACTTCGGTTTCCGCGCGGCGCTTGGCGGCCAGAAAATCGCGGCTGTCGATCAGCGCCGCGGTCATGTGCTGGCGGTTCACCATCGAGCCGGTGCGGGGCCGCCAGGTCGATCCCGTATGATGGACGAACTCCGTGGCGGCGTGATCGCGCATCATGTCCATGCAGTTGCGTCGTTCGATAAGGGTCAGGCCTTCGGCTGTCTGGCGCTCAAGCTCGACGGATTTCACCTCTGAGCCGTCTTGCTCGCGCTGGAGGCGGCGCTGCGCCTGCTCGTTGTCGTCCAGTGACCGCTCGATCCGGGCCGTAGCGCGGTGGAAAAGGTTGACTTGGCCCCAGAGCACTTCTTCGAGGTCGGGTTCCATGCGGGTGTCTTCCAAGGATGCGACGAGGGCATCGAAGATGTCGGCGACGGCAACCGCGAGGCGCTGCCCATCGGGCATCGGGCGCGGATCGGGCTCATCAAAGGGTCGAAAGCCGTAGAGCTGCAACTCGTCGAGCGCGTGGGCGGTCTGGGATGCGGTGTGGGCGGGTTCATATGCGTCGTCATGGGTGTGGATCGTCATCAGTTTCTTGCCTCCGGGCTTGTCTGGTCCGCGCGACATCCCGCGCGGCCTTCATGGGCAGCTCTGAGCCGTCACGGGGGCCGCCCGTTCACCCCCTCTTTGGGGCCGAAACGCAGTGGAGGAGGGCGGCAGGCAGGCTATTTGTTTCGCGATGCAAAGCGGGGGCTCGCCCCCCGTGGCGGAAATAGCCTGGCTGCCGCCCTTGAGGGGGCGGACCCTTTGACGGCAGCA
>NZ_JAKDLJ010000177.1 GCF_030452865.1 Pseudorhodobacter sp. | reverse complement strand
CGCGCACCAGTTGCGCCAGTTCTTCGGGTTCCAGCGAAAAAGCGCTGTCGACCCCGCCATCGGCGCGGCGCAGGGTGAAGTGTTTTTCAACCACCGTCGCCCCCAGTGTCACGGCGGCAATCGGTACATGCGTCCCCATGGTGTGATCCGAGAGCCCTACCTGGCAATCGAACGCCTCGCGCAGCACCTTGATCGTGGCCAGGTTCGCGTCTTTCGGCTTGGCTGGATAGGCCGACGTGCATTTGAGCAAGATCAGATCCTTGCAGCCGTTGGCCCGCGCAACGCGCACGGTTTCGTCAATCTCGCCCATTGTGCCCATGCCGTTGGAAATGATGACAGGCTTTCCAGTCCGCGCCACCCGCGCCACCAGATCCACATCCGTCAGTTCCAGCGAGGCGATCTTGTAGGCTGGCGCATCGAGGCTTTCGAGAAAGTCGACTGCCGAGGCATCAAAAGGCGTGGAAAAACAGGTGATGCCGCGCTTTTTGGCATGGGCGAACAGTTCAGGGTGCCAATCCCAAGGGGTGTTCGCCTCCTGGTACAGTTCATAGAGGTTGCGGCCGTGCCACAGCCCGCCATCGTCGATGTAAAATTCATCGGTGCGGATGTCGATGGTCATGGTATCGGCGGTATAGGTCTGCAATTTCACCGCATCGGCCCCGGCCTCTGCCGCCGCATCAATCAGCTTCAGGGCGCGGTTGATGTCATTGTTGTGATTGCCCGACATTTCGGCAATCACATAGGGCTTTTCGTTCGGCCCGATCTTGCGGCCCGCAATTTCGATTGTCATCTGGCTGTTATACTGCGTCATGGTTCTCAAACCTCGATTTGGCGGTAGATGTGAAAGGCTTCGGCGGCATCAACCCCGACAGAGCCGCCGCGATATTGGGCGAGGGCGCGCACGGTCTGATACGACCGCGCATGCGGGGCGCTGCGCATTTCCATGGCATAGGCTTCAAGGGCAGCCAGTTTGCGCTGCAAGGTCGCGGTGATATTGACGAATTTCTGCGGCAGGAAGGCATTTGCCCCGGCACCAAAGCGCCATTCGGTGGAGGACAGGTTTTCAAAGCCGTAAATCTCGGCCACGCAATCATCGGGCTGCGGGCGAAATGCGGTCAGCACCGCCTCGGCCACAATGCGGTGGTCGATGTTCAGATCGCCGCTGTGATGGGTATAAATCACTTGTGGCACCAAGGGGCTGGCCGCAGCATGAATGGCCTTGATCACGCTGAGCAAGGGCAGGGTGTCAAGCTGGTTGTCGGGCAGGTCCAGAAACAGGGGCTTCTGTCCGCCAAGAATTTGCACCGCCTGACACGCGGCGGCTTTGCGCGCGGCCAGATCGTCGGGGTCCGGGGCCATACCCGCTTCGCGCGCGCCAACACCATCCGCGACAAAGATCACATGAACCCGGTCGCCTGCATCGGAATGGCGGGCCAGCGTGCCGGCACATCCAAGGGCTTCATCATCGGCATGGGCCACAATGGCCAATACGTTGCGTGTCATTCAGGGCGCCTTTGTCCTGGTTTCGGTCAAACTGACTTGGGCTGTCAAACATCCATCGTCAAAGCGTGCATCTGCAAATTCCAGCCGCAAACCGCCATGGGTCAGAAATGCCTTGGGATAGCCTTCTGCATCCAGCATACGAATGTGATCATAGACGGCCTGTAAGCCATGGGTGTCTGGCAACAGGCTTTGATCCGGGGTGCGGCGTTTGAACGTTGTCACCTCCCCGGACTGTGGCTGCGGTGTGGGTTCGTTCAGCACAATCCATTGCAACAGTTTGATCGCCTCATGTGCAGCGCGGTCAAAGATTTCATGCGCGGCGCCTGCGAGGGAGAGGGCCGACTTGGCATAGACATCGCCCGCGTCCAGAACGTCGCTCATCCGCAGGGCGGTCAGTTTGGTCTGGTCATGACCGCGCGCAATCAGGTTTTGCAACGGGCTGCCGCCGCGACCGTAAGGCACATCTGTCATGTGGAAACAGACGCATTCAAACCGCTCCAGCAGCGGTTTGGGGACGATCCAGTTCCAGTGCGGAAAAAAGATGTAGCGCGGGTCGAGGGCTGCAATCAGGGCCGGGTCAAGATCATCGCGCCCGGTGATCACGCTCCACCGTCCGGGCAACTGATCCCGCACCGCCATGAAAGCAGCGATGTTCCAAGGTTTGGTTGAGGCAAAGATGTAGTTGCGATCCGCCATGTCAGGTGATCCGCGATAGCGGGTCAGCGGCGAATTCTGCCAGCATGTCACGCATGCTTTTGGTCAGGATCTTATCCATACGCGCGCTGATTGCGGGCCAATCCTTGCGCGTTGCCCGGTAGCAAAGAACCTCTATCATCTCGCCTGTGGGGCGCGTATCCGTCCGGGTGCCGATTTCCGGAATGCCGAGAAATGTATTGATCTTTTGCGGGGCCGGATTGCTGCGTAAAACATCGCTGTTCAACGTATCACAACCGAGCACATCGAAGGCCAGAACGCCTGCAACCCCGATCAATACCGGAAACAACCCCGGTCGCGGCACGATGTCGCCGCCGATATAGCACCCCCACAGGCTGTCGGTGCCATCCTTGTTCACATTCAGCACCGCAAGCGGCACATCGTTTTCTGACAGGATAAAAAAGTGCCAGTTCCGGCGTTCCAGAGTGTCGAGGAATGCAAGATGCCCCTCACGGGTGATTTCCGCGTCGCTTAGAAAATTGGTCCGCACATGCGGGGCATTGCGCCAGGACAGCACCAGATCGGCATTCTGCGCGGTGAAGCGTTCCAGCCGCAAGCCAGAGGATGCGCCGGGGTCCGTATTCATGCGGTGCTGCCCCCGTCGATGGTCATGATCGCACCCGTCATCATCGCCGCCTCATCCGACAGCAAATAGGCCGCAGCGCCTGCCACATCTTCGGGGCGGGGCAAGCCAAGGGGGGCGCGGCGACGCACCGAGTTCAGCTTGTCACCCTGCAAACCTGCGGTCATATCGGTTTCCATATAGCCCGGCGCGATGCAGTTCACGGTAATCTTGGCCCGGCCCAATTCGCGCGACAGTGACCGGGTAAAGCCTTCCAGGCCAGCCTTGGAGGCGGCATAGACCGCCAAGCCGTTAAACCCGGTAGAGGCGATGATCGAGGAGACATTGATCACCCGGCCCTCGCGCTTGGTCAGCATACTGCGGCAGGCATATTTGGTCATCAGGATCGGCGCTTCCAGATTGACGCGCAAAACCTTGCTGATCTCGGTCTGGTGCTGGGTGGCGAGCAACCCATCCAATCCGATGCCCGCATTGTTGATAATGCCGTAAAGCGCGCCCATCTCGCGGGTGATGCCGGTGACAAACGCGGGAATTCCGTCCAGATCATCCAGATCATAGGGTTTGAAATGGATCATCTGCGGATGCGCGGCCAGCAGCGCCTCAAACTCCGGGGTCGGGCGGCGGCCGACACAGATCAGTCGGTATAGACCACCCTGCGCAAGGCGTTCGACAATGGCAAGGCCAAGGCCACGGGTTGCCCCGGTGATGAGGACATTTTTCATATCAGCCTTCTCTCGTAATCTTGCCCGCTGCATTCACGTCAAACCCGTTGGTCAGCCGCAGGGATGCAGGCACCATATGTTTTTCAAGCCGGGCGCGCAGGTAGGCCGTCACCTCTTGGCGGATGGTGTCGGGCGCGTCCGCCACCGGCACGATATCGGCCATCACCAGCGCGCCCATGATCGGGTTGGCCTTGCCATAAACCCGCGCCATTTGTACCATCGGGTGCGACAGCAGCACGCGCTCCACCTCCTCGGGATGCACCTTGTTGCCGCCGACATTGATCACGCCACTTTCGCGGCCCTTGAAAAAGACGCGGGCGTCGCGCTCCTCCACCATATCGCCGGTATCGACCCAACCATCCTGTGACACCGCCCCGCGCCCATCAAGATAGGCGGCGCCCACCTGATCATTGCGCACCCAAAGTCGGCCTTCGGCAATGCGCAAGCCAATGCCTGCGGGCGGGTCGGTCAGATAGGTAGCAGGAAACCCCGCCTTGCCATCGGTGACCGAAAACCCGACACCGGCCTCGGTCGAAGCGAAAATATGGCTGAGGCGGGCGGTGGGATAGGCGCGGGCAAGGCTCGCCAGGATCGTATCATCGGCAATCTCACCACCCAATGTGATCTGGCGCAACGGCAGGCTGCCGCCCTGCGGCGACATCAGGATTTTGCGCCACATGGTCGGGGTTGCGCTAAGATGTGTGCAGCCATGCTGTGCCAGAAATTGCAATTGCACGTCCAGCGCCACATCCTGCGGCGGGAGCACAAGACAGGCCCCCGAAAGCAGGCTTTGCAGCACCAGTTGCAACCCGGCAAAGCGGGTATAGTCATAAACCATGCCCCAGACTTGCCCGCGCCCGCGCGCGGTATCGCTGCGGGTGGTGCGCGTCAGGCTGGAGAGGGAATGTTGCACCAATTTGGGGGTGCTGGTGGTGCCGGAGGTGGTCAGAACCCAGGCAGTATCCTGCGCAGTTTGTGTCGGAGCCGGGGGCAACAAAACAGCTATTTCTGCGAAATCCCCGGCAATAGCTGATTGCAACCCCGCCGCCGCAAGGGCAACCCCTTGAAGGGACAGCACCAGATCGGGGGCAAGCTCGGCCATCAGTGGGGCCAGAACCTGCGGGGCGTGCTGCGGTGACATTAGGGCAACGGTTGCGGCTTGCCCGTCAGCAGCCGCCAACAGCGTGACGGCCTGCACCAGATCCGGGTGGTTCAGCACCAGATGCCGCCCCGTCAGTGCCGGCGCCAGACCCCTGGCGGCCTGCACCAGATCCGCGAAGCGGACCGTCTGCGCGGCCGTCACGATGGCCCTGCGTTCGGGGTCAACATGCGCCAATGCATCCAGAAAGCTCATGCTGGTTGATTGCCCAGATAGAAAGTCAGAAATTCGTCATATGTGCTTGGGTAATAGGCTTCGGTCGAAAGGCTGAACGGGTCGAAACCCAATTCCTCTTCGAGCATCGTGACCAAAATGGCAAATCCAAGGCTGTCCATCCCCGTGTTCAACAAAATCGTGTCGCCCGCAAGATCCGGGGCGGGCGCACCATCGGCCTGCATGGTGAACACCTCGGCAAAAATCCGCCGAATTGTGCTGTCCAATTTATCCTTTGAAATGCTCATGGTATCCTACTCCGGCGCTAAGGGTGTGTCCTTGGTCTGTCCGGGTCGTTTCCCGAATGCAGTATCGTATCCAAGCAGAGCCCGTTTGGGCCTTCTAAATCGGTTGGAAAAGCTTTGCTAGTCCTTCCATGGCTATTTGGCGGCATCCTGCCTTTAGCTAGTTGCGCGATATCCGCTCAGGTTCTTTTGCTACGGCTTGACTCCCATCTCCGAATATCCTTTTAACCCGGACAAGTTTGGGGTATTTCGTGCGATATGGCCCGCTGTTTTGCGCACCTGCCAGATCGTACCACCTCATTCGTTCAGGATAGGGTCCTTGGGATGTCTCTCGGGCGGGATTAACGAAGTAAAAACGATTGGAGCCGACATGGGCCGCACGCTCAATGAATTTGACCAGAACATGGCTGACCTGACAGGGAAAAGCATCCTGATTACCGGTGGGACCGGCTCTTTTGGTCAGAAGTTCGTTCGTACCATCATTAGCAACTGGGATGTGAAGCGGCTGGTCATCTATTCGCGTGACGAGTTGAAGCAATATGAAATGGCGCAGGACATGCGCGCCGAGATGAGCCCGGAAAACTTTGCCAAGCTGCGGTTCTTTATTGGTGACGTGCGTGATGGCCCGCGCCTGCGTATGGCAATGCACGGGATCAATTACGTTGTGCATGCGGCCGCACTGAAACATGTGCCGATCGCTGAATACAACCCGATGGAATGCATCAAGACCAACCTTCTTGGTGCGGAAAACGTCATTGAATCCGCCATCAGCCAAGGCGTTGAAAAGGTCATTGCGCTTTCCACCGACAAGGCATGCAACCCGATCAACCTTTATGGCGCGACCAAGCTTGCATCGGATAAATCATTCGTTGCGGCCAACAATCTTGTTGGCGGACCCACCCCACGGTTTTCCGTAGTCCGGTATGGCAACGTCGTGGGCTCTCGTGGGTCGGTCGTGCCGTTCTTCCGCAAGATCGCGGAAAACGGCAAGGAAATCCCGATCACCGATATGCGCATGACCCGGTTCTGGATCACCTTGCAGCAGGCCGTGATTTTCGTTCTCTCCAACTTCAGCCTCATGCAGGGCGGTGAGATTTTTGTCCCGAAAATTCCCTCAACCAAGATCACTGATCTGGCCCATGTGATTGCGCCGCAACTGCCCACCCGCGAAATCGGCATCCGGCCCGGCGAAAAACTGCATGAGATGATGATCTCGGAAGACGATGCCTATGTTACCGTGGATATGGGCGACCGTTACGCGATTGAACCGGCGTTTTCGGAATACAAGCGCACGTCATTGAAAGAGGTATATGGCGCAACCCCGGTTGTGGACCGTTTCTCCTATTCCAGCGATAGCAACGATTGGTGGCTGAACAATGACGAGATGACAGCCATGCTGAAGGTCGCAAAGGTTTAATCCGGCCCTGATATGGCCCTGGAACCGCAAAAACCTGTCCAATACCGGGCTGTGTTCAGGGCCGATGCTGGTCAAAGGATCGGCACTGGCCATGTAATGCGCTGCCTGTCGATTGCCGACAGATTGACGCGGATGGGGGTGGTTTCCCGCTTTGTCTGCAAGGCGCATCAAGGGCATATGGCCGCGCAGATAGGCGCGCGCGGCTATGCCTGCGACCTGCTGCCACTGACCCGTGATTGGCAGGGGGAGGGCTATCTGGCTTGGCTGGGTGGCCCGGTGCTGGATGATGCGCACCTTACTGCGCAGGCGATTACCGCAGCGGGTGGGGCGGATATGCTGGTGGTCGATCACTACGCGCTGGATGCGGCCTATCAGCGCCCTTTGCGCAAAACCCTGCGCCATATCGCCGTGATTGATGATCTGCACAACCGTTCCCATGATTGCGATATTCTGATCGACCAGAATATTGGCCATGATCCGGCGTTCTATGCCGGTTTCGTCCCTGATGCCGCCCGGTTGCTGGTGGGCGCGAAATATGCTCCGATCAGGGCCGAATTTGCCGCTTTGCGTGCCAAGTCCTTGACCCGGCGCGCGGGGGTTGCGGTGCCAAAGGTGCTGCTGGTGTCCTTGGGTG
>NZ_JAKDLJ010000176.1 GCF_030452865.1 Pseudorhodobacter sp. | reverse complement strand
GCTTGGCGATTCACTGGGGGAGATGTATTTCTACCTTGCCATGGCCGACCGGGTGGTAGTTGGCGGCGGTTTCAACCCGAAAGGCGCGCATAACATCATCGAACCGCTCGCTTTGAAAAAACCGGTTCTGGTCGGGCCTGAAACCTTCACCATCGAATACCCGTTTGAGGAGGCCGCAGCGGCAGGGGTGGCGCGCTCTGTCCCCGATGCACAGGCGTTGGCTGCGGCACTGATCGCGCGGGATGATCCCACGCCCGCGCAGATTGATGCGTTTTTCGCCGCTCATGCCGGGGCGACGCAGCGGACCTTGGCCGGGATTGTCAGGCTTTTGGCTTGAGGCCGGCGTCAATCTGCTGTTGCAATAAAAACTCCACAATCGTCCAATCGAACGGGTTGTCGATATCGTGGCATCGTTCCGGAGACAGAACGTAAGGGATCACCCGCCCGTCATAAAGCCCTTCGGCGCGACGCAGATACTCCGGCGCGACGACATAGACGACGCCGACATGCTCATAAACCACCGGCGCTTGTTGCCGCGCCAATACGCGACCAGGCAGCGGTTTTGACACATGCAGCGCGCCGGACGCATCAGGTTCCACCAGATTGAAATAGGGGTTCTTGCGCGCATCGCAGCAGGACATCACCATATCCGGTGCCTCCTGCGCAAACAGATCCAGCGCGCCGGTGATATCGTCGGGCAGGCGCAACGGCGAAGTGCAATCAAGGTCCAGAAACGCAGACGCAGGGCCGGTGATCGCCTCGGTCACGCGCAGGGCGTGTTGCCAGACGTGGAACTTGCCAGCGGTATCGGTTGCCAGTTCCGCAGGGCGCAAACCGATTTCCAGCGCGCCGCGTTTGATCGCATGGTCATACATCGCTTCATCATCAGTAGAGACGACTACCGCATCGACTCGCGGTTCGGCAAAAAGTTGATCCAGCGACCAATCCACTAGGGGTTTGCCGCAAATCGCGCGAAAATTCTTGCCCGGCACGCCTTTGGAGCCTTTGCGCACCCCGATATGGCCAATGATCATCGCTTTCCCCTTTGTTGGCTGCGGCGAAAATGCCAATGTTTCAGGGAATTTGCAATCGGGTCGGGCCGGAGTTTCCTGTCGGGCTGGGGTTCGGGAAGGTTTGAAGATGGCAGATAAGCCGGGTAATGCTCTGCCGAAAGCCGCCAGCGTTTCGCTGCCCGTCCCGCAGCGCCCAATCGTTGCATCAAGCGCGCGCGCGTTTCTGACCGCGTTGTTTGATCGGGCCGTGGCGGTTGCTGATCCGATGCAGGTCGTGCCGCGGCAGATCCCGCCGCGCCCAAAGGGGCGCTTTCTGGTGATCGGGGCGGGGAAGGCCAGTGCGCGGATGGCCGAAGCGGTGGAGAAGACAATCGGGCCATGTGAGGGGCTGGTGATCACCCGCTACGGCTATGGCCGCCCGACCCAAGGCGTGGAAATTGTGGAGGCAGGACATCCGGTGCCGGACGCAGCGGGCGCGCGGGCAACATTGCGGATGCTGGAATTGGTCGCGGGGCTTGGCCCGGATGATCTCGTTCTGGCGCTGATTTCGGGCGGTGGGTCGGCGTTGCTCTGTGCGCCAGCCGAAGGTTTGACCTTGGCGGACAAGATGGCGGTCAATGCCGCCTTGCTTGCATCCGGCGCGCCGATTGGTGAAATGAACGTGGTCCGCAAGCATCTGAGCCGCGTGAAGGCTGGGCGGCTCGCGGTGGCGTGCCATCCGGCTCGGCTGCTGACCTTGTTGATTTCCGATGTTCCCGGCGACAACCCGGCAGAGATTGCCTCCGGTCCGACGGTGGGCGAGGTCAGCACGCCAGACGATGCGCGGGCGATTCTGGTGCGGCACGGGATTACGGCGTCTGCGGCGGTGCTCGCAGTGTTGCAACGGCCCTCCACCGTTATAGCGCCGGATGATCCCCGCTTGGCAATGGCGCAAACCCGCATCATCGCCGCGCCAGCGCAATCGCTTGCGGCGGCGGCAGAATATGCGGAGTCCGCAGGCGTTATCACCCACCCGCTTGGCGATGCGCTGGAAGGGGAGGCGCGGGAACTGGGCGCGGCCCACGCCCGGCTTGCGTTGTCGCTGCGCGGTGAGGTTGCGGCCACCGGCAAGCCTTTGGTTTTGCTGTCCGGGGGCGAATGTACCGTGACGCGGCGCGGGAACGGGATCGGCGGGCCGAATGCGGAATATGTGCTGGCAGCGGCCATAGCACTTGACGGCGCGCCGGACATCCATGTCCTCGCCTGTGACACTGATGGCGTCGATGGCGCGGCAGAGGTGGCGGGTGCGGTTGCGGGGCCGGAGTGTCTGATCTTGGCGCGCGCAAAAGGGATCGACCCGGCAAAGGCACTGGCGCGGAACGACGCGCATCGTTTTTTCGGCGCGATCGGCGGGCAGGTGGTGACGGGACCAACCCTTACCAATGTCAATGATTTCCGCGCTATCCTGATCTTGCCGGAGAGCTGACGCTGTACAGGCTTGTCGCGTTGAGACTTGGCATCGAACTGCTCGTTTCCTGACTTTCCCCTCGGGCGCGGGCGAAAAGCGAGCTGCGATGTATCAAAGCAAAGGCGAAACGCTTTAGCGTTTGCCACCCTGCGGTGGCAGCGTCGTCGGTCGGTCTTTCGGGCTTCTGCCGTCGGGCAGGCTGATGCGGGCGACCTGTTCGGCAATCGGATCCACAGACAGTGGGTGCAATTCGACCTGATGGTCGGCCGGGTCGCCAATCGGTTGCCATTCGCCGCCCTTGTAAATCTCCAACCCCGAAAACCCCGCCTTATAGCCCATTTTCTTGCTACCGGGCACCCAATAGCCAAGATAGACGAAGGGCAGGCCCGCGCTGCGCGCAATCTCCACATGGTCAAGGATCAGGTAGGTTCCCAGTGAACGCCCGACAAGATCAGGGTCGTAGAACGAATAGACCATGCTCAGCCCGTCGTCGAACACATCTGTCAGCGAGACTGCGGCCAGATCGGCGGGTCCGCGCTTTGCGCCTTCGGAATATTCGATTACCCGGCTGCGGATCGGTGTTTCCTCAATCATCGCGGCGAACTCGAATATGTCCATGTCGGCCATGCCGCCGGTCGCGTGGCGGTAGTCGAGATAGCGGCGGAACAGGGCGAATTGATCCTCTGTCGCCCAAGGGCTGGTTGCGTTGCGCGTCAGGTTGGCGTTACGGCGCAAAACCTTGCGCTGGGTGCGCGATGGTTTGAAATCAGCCACCCGGATCCGCGCCGAAAGGCAGGCCGAGCATTCGGCACAGGACGGGCGGTAAAGCACATTTTGCGACCGCCGGAACCCCTGCTTCGACAGGGTGTCATTGAGCCGCTGCGCATGTTCCCCTTGCAGCGCGGTGAACAGCTTACGCTCCATCCGCCCATCGAGATAGGGGCAGGGTTGCGGGGCCGTCACATAGAATTGCGGGGCGAGGGGAAGGGTATGTCGCATCGCTGCCTGAAAAACCTGAGATTCAAACACAGGTTAGCAAGCCGCCCATCCCGCGCCAAGGTCAGACTGCGGTGCGAGTGGCCGAAATTGCGTCGTTTTCCGCTGGTTTTTGCGAATTGGGCGGAATTTGGCTGCATTGGGATTGTGCCAACGGGAATCGGAAAGCGCGCTTTTTGCATTTCAGTGACTGTTGAGGAGGTGGCGCGGGTGGTGGGGCCCCTCAGTCGGTTTCCCGGAAACCCCACATTGCACTCCGATCCGAAGATCGTGTTACGGCCGAGAGAATTTTACCGTGTCACACCCGCTGCGGCAGCCCAATCCATATTGAGGTTGCGTCCAAGCCAGCACGGCGTTTGCGCGGTCCGGGTCGCGCCATGGGGCAAACAAACCGCAAACCTGGGTCGCGCACTCCTTCGCGCCAACGCTTAGAACCGTGCGGTCTTGTTGATTGCGACGCTGCCAAGCACCGCATCGGTCAAGCCTTGGCCGCGCGGGCCAAACATCATCATGAGCACGGATATCACCTGCGGGATCACGAAAGCCATACTGACCGCATAACCCATCGTATGAAGAAACGCGGTGCCGCCATCAAACGGCTTACCATCAAAACGACGCAGCTCAATCGCGGCAAGGCGCATGCCGGGGGTGGCGGAACGACTTGCAATGGTGATCCAGCGATAGGCCATGTTCACACCTACATACAGCGCCGGAAGAAAAAAGAACGCGGTGAAGGCAGTGAACGGCACGATGATCGCGGTCAGGATCAGGGTCAGAATGGTATCGACAATCCAGGCCAACCCGCGCTTCAGCGCAACGCCGTCATAGAACTCGGCGTTGAATTCGGGGTCGGGCAACGCGTTGGCATACATCGGGGCAGTCCTTTGTCGAGGATGGGGGGAGAAGGCACTGGGAACGGGGCGGCCTGCGATGGGCCGCCCTTCGGTTTCAGTAGGCAGAGACATCCTTGGCGGCGGAGTCAGCCGACGCTTCGTCGCGGTTGTCTTTTGCGCGCTCATCCATGAAGGAATCGAATTCCTGCTTGTCCTTGGCATCGCGCAGACGCTTGAGGAAGGATTCAAAGGCGTCCTGCTCCGCTTCGAGCCTGCGGATGGTTTCGTCGCGGTAGGCATCGAAGGCCGAGTTGCCGGAGGTGTTGTTCCACGACTGACGGCCGTGGCGGTGATTGTGGTGACGACAGGCGGAACGGTTGAACATGCGTTTACTCCAGATCATATAAGCCAAAAGGGCCAGCCCGACGGGCCAGACGAAGATGAAGGCAAGGACCATCGCGGCGATCCAGGCACCTTTGCCCCGCTCATCCATCCAAGCCTCAACACGGCGAGGCCAGGACATCATGCCGCTGGGCAGTCTTTGAGTCGTTGTGTCGTACATTGTGCACTCTCCGTGGTTCAGGTTGATGTTTACTCGGTTTACATTACCAAGATTATCACTCCGTCCCGACCTTTCAAGAGGCAATGTTAAAAAGTTTTACATTTAGGTCAGATGCCCTTGACGTTGGGTAAAGACTGGCGCATTGCCGGGCGTAACGGTTTGCGGTTTTCAGGAGTCTTGTTGTGAAAATTTTCCTTCAATCAGCGGGCCTTGTGTTGTTTGACCTTGCTTCGACCCTGCTATTCCTGATCGTCTTTCTGCTCACCTCAAACCTCTATGCTGCGGTGATCTCCGGTATGGTTCTGGGCGTCGCACAGCTTTTGTGGGAACTCTGGAACCGTCGCCCGATCGAGGCACTTCAAGCGATGAGCCTGGTGCTGGTCTTGGCCTCGGGCACGGCAGCGCTGGTCAGCGGCGATGCGCGTCTGGTGATGATCAAGCCGAGCGTTGTTTATGCACTGATCGGGTTTGTGATGCTGAAGCGCGGCTGGATGATGCGGTATCTGCCGCCGGTGGCGCAAGAATTGCTGCCCGATGTCGCGGTGATCTTCGGCTACCTGTGGGCGGCGCTGATGCTGTTTTCCGCTGTGCTGAACCTTGTGGTTGCGCCGCATACAGATGCGCTGACCTGGGCGGCCTTCATGTCGGTCTATGCCATCGCCAGCAAGGTTACGCTGTTTGTGATGCAATTTGCAGTGATGCGCCTGATTGGCCGACAGCGCCGACGGGTGGCATCTCAAGGCTAGGCGGCGTCTGTGTCAATCATCCTCATTGGCACCGTAACCGAACATTGACCGCGCCTGTCGCGCGCGGCAAACTGGGGCGATGCACAGCAATTTCACCTCCCGACTGCGCCGCCATCCCCTGCCTTTCGATCCCGATATCGGGGCGGAAATCGCGGCGGAGTTTGCCGATCTTGACCCGAACCTTGTGCCGTTGGTGGCAGGCAGCGCCGGATGCAGCCCCTACCTTTGCGATCTGATGCGGCAAGAGGCGGAATGGATGCGCGCGGCGCTGTCGGACGCGCCGGAACCCGTACTCGCCACCGAACTCGACTCTTTGGACCGGCTCGCTCTTGCCGACCTGCCCGGTGGATTGCGCCGCGCAAAGCGTCGGGTTGCCCTGCTGGCGGCGCTTGCCGATCTCGGCGGGGTCTGGGCGTTGGAGGAGGTGACGGGTGCCTTGACGGCACTGGCCGACCGTGCGGTTGATCTGTCGATGCGCCGTCTTGTGGCAGATGAGATCCGGCGCGGCAAAATCCCGGATGCACGGCCCGAGGATGCGGAAACCGCCGCCGGGATGGTGACATTCGCGATGGGCAAAATGGGCGCGGGGGAGTTGAACTATTCCTCCGACATTGACCTGATCTGCCTGTTCGATGAGACACGCTACCCCGACAGCGCGGCGGAGGCGCGGGCGGCCTTCATTCGGGTCGCGCGTAGAATGGCGGCGCTGATCGGCGACCGCACGGCGGATGGCTATGTCTTTCGCACCGATTTGCGGCTGCGCCCGGATGCTGCGGTGACGCCGGTGTGCCTGTCGATGGCGGCGGCGGAACAGTATTACGAAAGCGTGGGGCGCACATGGGAACGCGCGGCATGGATCAAGGCGCGTCCCTGTGGCGGCGACATCGCGGCAGCGGAACGCTTCCTGAAAACCCTGACGCCGTTTGTCTGGCGCAAGCATCTCGATTTCGCTGCCATTCAGGACGCGCATGACATGCGGTTGCGCATCCGCGACCATCGCCGTCTGCATGGCCCGATCGTCGTGGAAGGCCACAATATGAAGCTGGGCGTCGGCGGCATAAGGGAGATCGAATTTTTCACCCAGACCCGGCAGCTTATCGCAGGCGGGCGCGACCTTGATCTGCGCGGACGTGGCACCGTGGCCAGCCTCGCTGCTTTGGCCGACAAAGGCTGGATTCCGACAGAAGTGGCCGTAGAATTGACCACACTTTACCGCGCGCATCGTGAGGTGGAGCATCGCTTGCAAATGGTGAATGACGCGCAAACCCATGACATGCCTGCAAGCACCGAGGGTGTGGCACGCATCGCGGCTTTCACGGGGGAAAGCGATGTTGCGCGTTTCCGCAATGACCTGATCGACCGACTTCAGCGCACCGACCATCTGACCGAAGGTTTCTTTGCCCCGGCGGAAGTGGAGGAGGGGCCGGCGCTTTCCGACTACGCCCGCAATATCGTGCGGGGTTGGGCCAGTTACCCGGCACTGCGGTCTGAACGGGCCGGGATGATCTTCCGCCGTGTCCGACCTGGCCTGCTCAAACGTCTGCAAACCGCCGCCAACCCGGATGAGGCGCTGCTGGCCTTTGATGGTTTCCTTGGCGGCTTGCCTGCGGGGGTGCAGATATTCTCGTTGTTTGAGGCGAACCCGCAACTGATTG
>NZ_JAKDLJ010000175.1 GCF_030452865.1 Pseudorhodobacter sp. | reverse complement strand
CTGCTACGCAACCGATTGCTAAACTGTGTATCTTGCAGCGCAATGCTCAACCGATGGAAGGGGGATTCGCTGAATGGCGGATGGCCGAGTTCCTCTCTGACCCAGCAGCGCGTGCGCGAGGGTGCAGGGTCACGAGATCAAGACGGATGAGGCGACCGCGTTCATTTCGGCACCTGTACCAGTGTCACACATTCAACCGAATCCACCCGGTAAAGCGCCTGATAGGATGCCCCGTCAACTGCCAGATGCAGCCGGTCCGGGGCAATACAGGTCAGGATGACATCGTGAAATTCCAGCACCCGGTCCAGTCGCGCAGAAAGGGCTTTGTAAAGCGCCTCCTTGGCCGAGAAAGCCAGCGTCAGGAAGGCAGGGAAGGGCAGGGGGCTGGGGCACAATGCGGCTTCCGCCTCAGTCAGGATCATCGCGTGCAATTCTTCCGCCTGCGCGGTGGGCATAATGGTTTCGCAATCGACCCCAAGCCCGGAAAGCGTACAGGACAATGCCGCAATGACCCGGTTTCCCGCATGACTGATGGAGCCTGCGGCAGGCGCCGGCCAAACCGGCACACGTCCTTTCTGGCCGAGCCTCTCCGGCAGATCAGCGGCACGCAACACCAAGGCCGCACAGATGCGCCCCGCCAGGTATTCGCCCCGCCGCTTTGGCACAGCCGCGCATAAATCGGCGGGAAGGGTGACGCTGACAGGCCCGAGCGGGTCTTCGCTGTAGTCAAGCCGTGTCAGGTCGGAGGGTGCAAAACGGCCCTCGCGCCAGTGCAGCGCGGGCAGGGAAAACGGGTTTTGCGTTATCAGCCGACCCTCGATCATAGTGACACCAGATAGAAGATGGCAGGGGCCGTCAAGAACACACGCACGCAAACCGAAGCCTGCCCGCTGAGGTTGCGCCGCGCGTAGAGCCCCCAAAAGGGGATAATATCAATCCCGCTCTCAACGAGGCATCAATCGCTGTCTTGGCTTTGTCGCCGCCGCCGCTCGATTTCAATGCAATTCCAAGACCATCCACCGCTCTGTCGCTTGTGTTCTTACTCCACCACCGCACAGACCGACGGACCGGAGGTGGCGCGGCATGTTGCCCTTGTTCTCGCGCGTTTCCAAATCGGGCTTGCGCATTTCGACCCAAGAGCTAATAATTTGACCATTGCTAAATGGGTCGCGGCGGGTTTCCGCTTGCCGCCAATGACTCAGAAGGGGATGGTTGAGCGGTCAACACTGCAAAGGGTCACCACCAAACCTGAAAAACGGAAAAACTCCTTCATGTAATCGAATTGCAGGAGGGGGGAACAAAACTTGTCCAAGAAGGGAAAACATATGTCACTGAAGAAAACACTGGCTTCGGGTCTGATGGTCGCCGCACTGATGGCCTCCACCGCCTCGGCCAAAACTATGGTCTATTGCTCCGAAGGCTCCCCCGAGGGGTTCGACCCGGCGCTGTATACCGCAGGCACCACGTTCAACGCCTCCTCGCGCACGATCTATGACCGTCTGGTCGAATTTGAAGCGACCACCACGGCAACCAAACCCGGCCTTGCCGAAAGCTGGGATATTTCCGATGATGGTCTGGAATACACCTTCCATTTGCGCAAAGGCGTGAAGTTTCAGTCGAGCGACAGCTTCACCCCAACGCGCGATTTCAACGCCGATGACGTGATTTTTACCTTTGACCGTCAGCGCAAGGAAGATAACCCCTATTTCAAGGTTGAGGGCGGGAGCTGGGAATATTTCAACTCCATGTCGATGCCCGACCTGATCAAGGAAATCGTCAAGGTCGATGACAACACGGTGAAATTCGTGCTGAACCGCCCTGAAGCGCCGATGATCGCGAACCTCGCGATGGATTTCGCCTCTATCGTGTCGAAAGAATACGCTGATGCGATGCTGGCTGCCGGTACGCCGGAAATGCTGAACCAAGCACCGATTGGCACCGGTCCGTTCAAGTTCGTCGCCTATCAGAAAGACGCCGTGATCCGTTTTGCCGCCAACCCTGATTATTGGCAGGGCGCATCACCTTTGGATGATCTGGTGTTTGCGATCACGACTGACGCATCCGTGCGCTATCAAAAGCTGAAAGCGGGCGAATGCCAGATCATGTCCTACCCGAACCCGGCAGACGTGGCGGCGATGAAGGCAGATTCCAGCCTTAACGTGATGGAGCAGGAGGGTCTCAACGTCGGCTATCTGGCGTATAACACCATGCAACCGCCTTTCGACAAGAAAGAGGTCCGCAAGGCGTTGAATATGGCCATCGACAAGAAAGCCATTCTGGACGTGATTTTCCAAGGCTCCGGCACCATCGCCAAGAACCCGATTCCACCCGCGATGTGGTCCTACAATGATGCCGTCAAGGATGATCCGTTTGATCCGGAAGCGGCGAAAAAGATGCTGGCAGATGCCGGTGTCAAGGATTTGTCGATGAAGATCTGGGCGATTCCGGTGCAGCGTCCCTACAACCCGAACGGTCGCCGCATGGCCGAGTTGATGCAGGAAGATTTGGCAAAGATCGGTGTCAAGGTTGAAATCGTTTCCTATGAGTGGGGCGAGTATCTGGAGCGTTCCAAGGCGAAGGACCGTGACGGTGCTGTGCTTCTGGGCTGGACCGGCGATAACGGCGATCCGGACAACTTCCTTGCCGTGCTGCTGGGTTGCGATGCTGTCGGTGGTTCCAACCGCGCACAATGGTGCAACAAGGACTTCAACGACCTGATCATGAAAGCCAAGGTGATTTCCGATCAGGCGGAGCGTGCGAAGCTTTATGAGCAAGCGCAGGTTGTCTTCAAGGAAGAAGCGCCGTGGGATACCATCGCCCATTCGGTCGTCTTCACCCCGATGAGCGCCAAGGTCGAAGGCTACAACATGAGCCCGCTGGGTTCTGTTCGCTTCTACGGTGTTGATCTGAAAGAGTAATCTTTCCAAGAAGTGAAGGGGGCCAATCTGGCCCCCTTCGCATCTTTGCTCTTTCCAGCTTGTTTGCCATTAGGGACGCGCCCATGACTGACCGCTATGCCGAACACCGCCGGGTTGCCCGCGATCTTGGTGTCGATGCCATCGCCCTCGTGCCCGGTTTCAACTTTGAGCGGCTGTTCAATGCACGGTTCGGCAGCCATGAACGCCCGATGGTCATCATCATCCCGGCCAATGGCGCGCCGGTGGCACTGGTCCCCAATCTGGAACTTCTGTCCTTTGCGGAACTTGGTTTCGAAGGCCGGGTGTTCGATTGGCGCGATCAGGTGGGCTACACGGACGCATTCACGGCCATGGCCGCGCATCTGCCGTTGAAATCCTTGGCCGTTGAAGGTCAGGTGATGCGGGTTTTCGTGCATCACGCCCTTGCCGCGGCCTATCCGGGATTGCGGATTGTCGATGCGGAAAAGCAGATTTCCGGTCTGCGGCTGTGCAAGACCGAGGCCGAGATTGCGGCGCTGACTCGTGCCATTCGCCTGTCTGAAGCGGCGTTGGCGGAAACCGTGGCCGAAGTTAAAGTTGGCATGACGGAAAAGGCGATCGAAAGCCTGCTGGTCTCCGCCCTGTTCCGCAATGGCGCCGAAGGCTTGTCCTTCGGCTCTATCGTTGCGGCGGCGGGCAATGCCGCGATGCCCCACGCCCATGCCCGCGATGTCGCGATCAAGGCGGGGGACGCTTTGCTGATTGATTTCGGTGGTCGCAAGGATGGCTTTGCCGCTGATATAACCCGCACCTTCTTTGTTGGGCACGCCGACGACCGCGCGCACCAGGTCTATGACACCGTGCTGCGCGCCAATCTGGCCGGGTTCAAGGTGACAAAAGCCGGTGTCACGGCGCATCAGATCGACGATGCGGTAATTTCCGTGCTGGAGGCATCGCCCTTCGCCGATTACATCCGCACCAAAACCGGTCACGGATTGGGCCGCGATGTGCATGAAGCCCCCTATATCATGCGCGGCAACCATGAGGTTCTGGCGGCAGGTACGGTCTATACTAACGAGCCGGGGCTTTACATCCCGGATGAAATTGGCGTGCGGATCGAGGATGATGTGCTGGTCACTGATGGTGGATGCATCTCTCTCACCCAATATCCCAAAACCCTGACGGTGATCGGCTGATGCTCAAATATTTCGCCTCAAGACTGCTGACGTTTCTGCCGACCTTCATCGGCGTGACGCTGATTTCCTTTGCGTTTATCCGCGTGTTGCCGGGTGACCCGATCACTGTGATGGCAGGGGAGCGTGGGGTCGATCCCGCACGCTATCAGGAATTGTTGCAGCAATTCGGTTTTGATCAACCGCTGATCGTGCAATATTGGCATTATATCGTCGGCGTTTTGCATGGTGATCTGGGCAAATCCTTCGTGACGAAGAAGCCGGTCTGGGATGAGTTTTTTGCGTTGTTCCCGGCGACGTTGGAACTGTCGATCTGCGCGATGTTCCTTGCCGTTGCCCTTGGTCTGCCTGCGGGCGTGATTGCTGCGGTGAACCGTGGTAAATTCTTTGACCGCGCGCTGATGTCGACGGCACTGGTCGGGTATTCGATGCCGATTTTCTGGTGGGCGCTGTTGCTGATTATCGTCATGTCGGGTTGGTTGGGTCTGACCCCTGTATCCGGGCGGATCAGCTTGCTGTTCTATTTCCCAAGGGTCACGGGCTTCATGCTGATCGACAGCTTGCTGTCAGGGCAGAAAGGCGCTTTCACCTCTGCCGTCAGCCATCTGATTTTGCCGACAATCGTGTTGGGCACCATCCCGCTGGCGGTGATCGCGCGGCAAACCCGGTCGGCGATGCTGGAGGTGTTGTCGGAGGATTACATTCGTACTGCGCGGGCCAAGGGACTTTCTCCCTACGGGGTCAATTTCGTTCACGCGCTGCGCAATGCAATGATTCCGGTGATCACGGTCATCGGTCTGTCGGTCGGCACCCTGCTGGCCGGCGCGATTCTGACCGAGACGATTTTCAGTTGGCCGGGCATCGGCAAATGGATGGTCGACAGCATTTTCCGCCGTGACTACCCGGTTGTGCAAGGCGGGTTGTTGCTGATCGCCGTGATGGTGATGATCGTTAACCTGACCGTCGACGTGCTTTACGGCTTTATCAATCCCAAGATCAGGAAACGCTGATGACCGATGTGACCCAAGCCGCCGCAGAAACGCAGGTCCGCCCCGGCCGGTTAAGCGAATTCTGGCACTATTTCCGCGAGAACCGAGGCGCGGTTTTTGGCCTTTGGGTTTTTGCTGCCTTTGTCGCAGTGGCAATTTTTGCCGATTTCATCGCACCCTATAACCCGACCGAACAGTTCCGCGACCACCTCTTGCAGCCCCCGTTCTGGGAGGAGGGCGGCTCCACGGCGTATCTGCTTGGCACCGATGCGGTGGGTCGCGATATGCTGTCGCGTTTGCTGCATGGTGCGCGCTATTCTTTCTATGTCGGTGTTGTCGTTGTGCTGATTTCGGCCACTGGCGGGATTTTGATCGGCCTCTTTGCCGGATTTGCGCCGAAATGGGTCGATACCCTGATCATGCGGGTGATGGACATCATTCTGGCGTTCCCGTCCTTGCTGCTTGCCTTGGTGCTGGTGGCGATTCTGGGGCCAAGTCTGACCAACGCGATGATCGCCATCGCCATCGTCTCACAACCGCATTATGTGCGCCTGACGCGGGCAAGCGTGATGTCGGAATTGTCGAAGGATTACGTCACAGCCTCACGCACCACGGGGGCGGGGCTTGCCCGGTTGATGTTTATCACCGTGCTGCCGAACTGCCTGTCACCGATAATTGTGCAAGGCGCCTTGTCGTTTTCCAGCGCCATTCTGGATGCGGCGGCCTTGGGTTTCCTTGGCATGGGCGCGCAACCGCCAACCCCGGAATGGGGCACCATGCTTGCCGAAGCGCGGGAGTTTATCTTGCGCGCGTGGTGGGTCGTTACATTTCCCGGTCTGGCCATCCTGATCACCGTTTTGGCGATCAACCTGATGGGTGATGGTTTGCGCGACGCACTTGACCCCAAGCTGAAGCGGAGCTGAGCCATGTCCCTTTTGGAAATTCGCAACCTCAGCGTTGATTTCACCACCGCCTCCGGCGCATTTCGGGCGGTGGATGGTGTGGATGTTTCCGTCGACAAGGGCGAGATTCTGGCGATTGTCGGCGAAAGTGGGTCGGGCAAATCGGTTTCGATGCTGGCGCTGATGGGGTTGTTGCCGTGGACGGCAACGATCACCGCCGACGTGCTGCAATTTCAGGGCCAGGATTTGCGGGAGCTGACACCAAAGGCGCGGCGCAAGATTATCGGCAAAGACATGGCGATGATCTTTCAGGAACCGATGTCCTCGCTCAACCCCTGTTTTACTGTGGGATATCAGATCAAGGAACCGTTGCGCCTGCATATGGGGATGGACAGTTCGGCGCGGCAAAAACGTGCGATTGAATTGATGGATTTGGTCGGCATCCCGTCTCCCGAAAGCCGGTTGAACAACTTTCCGCACCAGATGTCGGGCGGGATGAACCAGCGGGTGATGATCGCGATGGCAATTGCCTGTAATCCCAAGCTGTTGATCGCGGATGAACCGACAACCGCGCTGGATGTGACGATTCAGGCGCAAATCCTTGACCTGCTGACCGGATTGCAGCGCGACACCGGCATGGGGTTGATCCTGATCACGCATGATATGGGTGTGGTGGCCGAAAACGCCGAACGGGTGTCGGTGCAATATGCGGGGCAAAAAGTGGAGGAGCAGCCGGTCGGCGAGTTGTTCGAGCATCCGCACCACCCCTATACCGCCGCCCTGCTGGCAGCCCTGCCCGAACGCGCGACCGAGCGGCTTTTGCCGACAATCCCCGGCGTGGTTCCGGGTCAATTCGACCGGCCCAAAGGCTGCCTGTTCTCGCCCCGTTGCAGTTATGCCGATGACCGTTGCCGCAGTACACCACCGACACCTTGCGGGCCGGAACTGGGTTTGGCGCGCTGCCACTATCCTTTGAACGCAACCGAGGAGGCCAAGGTATGAATGCGCCCGTCATTCAGGCCGAAAATCTGAGCCGCCACTATGAAGTTGGCGGTGGGCTGTTTCGCAAGCCGCAAGTCGTGCGCGCGTTGTCGGAGGCGAGTTTCACGCTATATTCCGGCAAAACGCTTGCGGTGGTCGGTGAAAGCGGATGCGGCAAATCCACCCTCGCGCGGTTGATCACGTTGATTGAGGAACCCACGGGCGGGCATTTCCAACTGAACGGCAAACAGGCCACCCGCGACAATTGGGCCAGCCTGCGGACCGATGTGCAGATCGTGTTCCAAGACC
>NZ_JAKDLJ010000174.1 GCF_030452865.1 Pseudorhodobacter sp. | reverse complement strand
CCAAGGCTGACACCGAAGCTGCCGCCGCTGAGGCAGACGCCAAAGCCAAGGCTGACACCGAAGCTGCCGCCGCTGAGGCAGACGCCAAAGCCAAGGCTGACACCGAAGCTGCCGCCGCTGAGGCAGACGCCAAAGCCAAGGCTGATGCCGAAGCCGCCGCCGATGAGGCTGACGCCAAAGCCAAGGCTGACACCGCACCTGCTGCAGTCGCACCGGCAGGGGATTCGGGTGATGTTGCCGCAACGGCCGAAGCGCGGGCCAACGCCAAAGCTGAATTGGATGTCAAAGTCGATGGCTCGATCACGGACCCTTCGTCCGGTCTGAAAACGGCCAAAGAAGTTATAGATCCGGCCGCAGTCCCGGTCGCGGCACCGGAAGTGTCGGAAGAGGAGGTGAAAACGCTGTCCAACTTGCTTGTCGGAGCAGACACGACCAACGCGGACGCAGGCACTTCGGAAACTGCGCAGCCTCTTGCTTCCGCGGACAGTGGCGCAAAGCCCGTCGACGGGGCACCTTCGCCCGATGCGGTAACTGCAACTTCCGAGACGTTGACCGAGGAGTCAACCCGCCGCGCAACCGAAGAATTTGCCGCAGCGCCGCAGGTGGTGGCACCGGGCAAGAAAAACAAACTTTCCGACTTGGAAAAGGCCGGGCTGGTGGTTCTTGGGGCGCTTGCCGTAGGCACGATCCTGAATAGCAACAAGGCTACGGCGGCGGCCGAACAGCAGCAACAGGTCGTCTCAAATACGGGTGACCGGGTTGTAGTGTTGCAACCGGATGGAACCTATCAGATCTATAAGGACGATGATGCGCTGTTGCGGCGTCCGGGCAATACGCTGCGCACGGAAACCTATAAAGACGGTTCCACGCGCACGATCATTGACCGTCCCGATGGCTCTCAGATTGTCACAATCCGCAATGCTACCGGTCGTGTACTGCAACGCGCCCATTACGACAGCCAGGGCAATGAGCGGCTTTTGATAGACGATCTTGAGCGTGAGCAACCGATTGTTGTGTCAAAGCTGCCCAAGCCCAGAAATCGGCCCATCGTTATCTCGGCACAGGACGGAGATGCCGCGCTAAAAGCCGCATTGGCCCAACGGCGAATTGAATCCATTGGTCGGACCTTCAGCTTGCGTCAGGTCCGCGAAATACCGCAGGTACGCCATCTTGCCGCGATGATTGACGTGGACAATATTACCTTTGCATCCGGGTCGTCGGCGCTTTCAACAAGTGAAATCAATGCGCTGTCTGATTTGGGAACAACGATGCGGAGCATTCTGAAAGGCAATCCAGATGAAGTGTTCCTGATCGAAGGTCATACCGATGCGACCGGCAAAGCTGCGATGAACCTTGCCTTGTCGGATCGACGGGCTGAGACAGTGGCGCTCGCCATGACGGAGTATTTTGAGATACCGCCGGAAAATATGGTGGTGCAGGGCTATGGGGAAAGCGAGCTGCTGATCGACACCCAAGCCGATGAACAGCGCAATCGCCGAGCCGCCGTGCGGATCATTACGCCTTTGCTTTAGGCGCGCCTTCGGGCAGGTATTTGTTGCCTGCCCGGACTCTCTTTTGCTTGATCGCTCAAACTCCCGAGCGCTGACGTATGGGCAAGACGCTGTCGAAAGGCGGGGCACGTCTGTGCCATCGCAGCTATTGCTACCGTTACCGCATTGCCTCACGCTCCGGCGCCTCCCCCGACAGCGCGACGCCGCATCAAGGGTTCAGGGTTGTCTGGCCTGAATAGCCTGTTCGCGGTGCGATCAGTTGATCCTTGCGCCTGTGCTGCGGTCAAACAGGTGGATATGGTCATCCAGAACCCTGCACGCGACGATATCACCCGGCGTCAGGTCATGCCGCTCATTCAGGCTGACCCGCACTTCTTGGCCTGCAACAAGCAATACCAGATTAAGACGGTCGCCGGTATTTTCGGTTGACAGCAGTTTGCCGCTGAAATGCGCATCCTGCGCAGTTGCAATCCGGACATGTTCGGGCCGGAAGCCCAGTGTTACGTCCTGCGACGTTGGCGCGTCATAGGGGAAAACCGTGTCCAAAGCGGCGATGCCGGTGCCCGCTTTCATCTGCCCATCGACAAGGTTCATCGGTGGCGTGCCAACAAAACTCGCGACAAAAACGCTGGCCGGGCGATCATATAGTTCCAACGGTGGGGCGAATTGTTCAATCCGGCCGCCGTTCATCAACATCACGCGGTCGGCCATGGTCAGCGCTTCAACCTGATCATGTGTCACATAAATCGCGGTGACATGCAGGCGTTGTTGCAGGTTACGGATTTCGCTGCGCATCTGCACGCGCAGTTTTGCATCCAGATTTGACAGCGGTTCATCGAACAAGAACACCTTGGGTTCGCGCACAATGGCCCGCCCCATGGCAACGCGCTGGCGCTGGCCGCCCGACAGATCGCGCGGTTTGCGGTCGAGATAAGGTGTCAGGTTCAGCAGTTCGGCGGTATCAGCAATGCGCCGTTCACGTTCTGCCTTGTCCAGACCCATCAGTTCCAACGGGAAATCTATGTTCTGTTTCACCGTCATATGCGGGTAAAGCGCGTAGGATTGGAACACCATCGCAATGTCACGATCGCGCGGGCCTTGTTCGGTGACGTTCTTGCCGTCGATGGTGATGGCACCGCTGGTCGCATCTTCCAACCCCGCGATGATGCGCAGAAAGGTGGATTTGCCGCAGCCGCTTTCACCGAGGACAGCAATAAACTCTCCATCCGCGATATCGGCGTTCAAACCATGCAGGATCTTTACCGCACCGAAAGATTTTGTCAGGTTTTCAACGGTCAGTTTTGCCATGATGAGGTCTCCGCATCCGGGGATAGGTTAAGGCGCGCAAAGGCTTCGGGCGGGGCGTTGTGGCGTTGCATTTCGCGCATGAGTTTTGCCGCCATGGCTTGGTGCAAGCCGTCATCCGCCAGCGGATTTTCCTGTAGCGCATCTGTGGTGATATCGAACAGCAAAGTCTCGCTGCCCACCATGGCTGCTGGCCCATGCGAGCTATACCAGGGCGACTGCGCGATGACCGGAATGCGCATGACCGGGTAGCCCTCTGCATAGTCCAGATTGGTGACAAGTGTGGCCTGTTTCATCTCATCGCGGATGAAATACTGGCGCATGTGACTTGGCAGCAAGGTGTATTGGAAAAGCGTCTGGTCCAGCAGGTTTTCCGGATAGCGGAAATAAGTGTAGCGGCCATCGGTCACGTTTATCGCACCGCCAAAATAGCCAAAGATCACGCTTTCATGGTTCTGGGTTTTGGCATCGCGCAACACAGGCAACAGCGATTTTCCCCGAACGCTTTCGGGAATGTCGCAGCCGAATGCCTCCAGGAAAGTTGGCATCAGATCGGGGGTCTGGCTGAGCGCGTCACGCGACCCGCCCGCCGCATCTGCGTGATCGGGGTGGTGGATGAACAGCGGGATATGGGCGATTTCCTGATAGGCGGGCATCTTGTTTTTGGCCCACCAATCATGCTCACCCGTCAGATAGCCGTGATCGGTAGACACGACCAGCATCGTATCTTTCCACAGATCGAGAGCATCCATACGGTCGAGCAATCGGCCCATTTGTTCGTCGCAATGCGCCAGTAACGCCATGTAATTGGCACGCAGTTCCGCCGCCTCTGTATCGCCTTGCGTGACGCGCGCATAGGGTGGCCAGTCGCGGATGGGGCCGTCATAATCGGTGGGAAACTGGGCGCGCAAGCGTTCGGGTGCGTGGAAAGGTTCATGCGGGTCGAAGGTTTCGATTTGCAGGAACCAGTTGTCGGCATCCTTGTTGGTTTCCAGAAACTCACAGCCAAGATCAAAGCATTTCACCGATGAAAAATCGGCCTCCTCTCGGATGTAATCGCGATTGATCATATAGTGCAGCGGCAGATCGCCGAGCTTATCGCTGAACTGGTCGGGGTGATATTCTTTGCGATACCTGTCCAGATCAGGGGCAACATGCGCTTTCCACACATCACCTTCTTGACCGCGCCGGAATTCAAAACTGGTAAAGGTGTTTTGATAGCCTGCGCCGCCAACCTCCAGATAATGATAATGGTCGGTAATCAGATGGCTATAGATGCCCTGCTTTTTCATCACTTCGGTCATCGCGGTATCAAACGGTTCCAGCGGCCCCCAACTGCGGTGCATGAAGGTCAGCCGCCCGGTCTGCAAATCGCGGCGCGCGGGCATACAGGGCAGGCTGCCAACATAATGCGTATCAAACCGCACCGACTTTTCTGCAAGTCGTTGGAAATTTGGGGTTTTCATCAAATCGGCGCCGTAAGGTTCCAGATAGTGACGGTTCAGAGTGTCAAAAAGGACAAAGATTGCACGCATGGCTATCCAGTCACCTCCATGCGGGGGGTTAAGGCGTCGGCAGCGATTTTCACGGTGAAAATGCGGGTCTCGCCGGGTTCAAGAATTGGCATTTCATCGGCTGCACGAGCGGCTTGCCGCGACCGTGCTGCGGTTGAGCATGGCTCAATACCAATAAGATTGGCACCAAAGCCGCGCACCCGCAGCAGTTGCAAATAGGGCAACGTATCGGTGGAATAGGAGATGTGCAGGGCAAGGCCGTTTTGCGGGTTGTGAATGTGGCACTGTGCCATGCCGTTTTCAGACGCCAAACGATGCACCGACAATTCGGAAACCGGGCCTTTGGGCGCTGGTCCCATCGCGGAGAGGGGGTCATGTTCATTGCCGCGCCAAACCTCGGTGGCGCGGTCCATTGACACCACTGTCGCGGCACCAACCATCGGGTAGCCGAGGTTCATGTGATACAGCATCATGCTCGGCATCGGTGTCGGGCCGATGTTTCTCACCTTGTCGCGGATGGTCAGGCTGGTGCCGCCAAGTGGTGCCTCAATCCGGCGCTGCAAGCGCAGCGTGCCGCGCAACATCATGGATTGGGTGATTTCGCCCGTCGCCCAGAGCAGCGGTTCGTCTGCGTCCTCATCAATGCCATAGCCGATGAGCTTTGCAGGCTGATGCGCCCCTGCCCCGTGCAGCGGGTAGGCGATGGCCTTGGTCGGGTGCAGCGGGGCATGAAGTGCCGCCTCGGATTCAGGTTGGCGGATATGGTCAAACCCGCAGGTGCCCAGAAAGCCGGACATGCCCGTCAACCACCCCTGCCCGCCTTCAGCATGAGGGTCGATATGGGCCGCGCTGCGATATCCGGCGGGCGTGTGCCATGACAGCGTTGTGCCATTTAGCGCAAGCCGCCCGATGTCAAACGTGCGATCGACAATGATCTCTGCCTCTAAGCCGCCGCCTGTGCGCAGTTCCAACACGCGCACGCCGCGTTCGGCGCCGTCGCCTAATGTGACCAGACGGATATCGGCATAGGCCCCCAATGCACCGTATTTTTGGCGCAGCGCTGAAATGGTGTTGGGTGCGGTCATTTCACCGCCCCGGCCGTCAAACCTTTGACGATAAAGCGCTGACCGAACAGCAGGGCCAGAAGCGCGGGAATGGCCGAAAGGACCGAAGCCGCTGCCATCTGGGTGTATTTGATCTCATTTTCCTGCGCGAATTTGGCGATGCCCACCGGAACCGTGGCCGAGGTGTTGTTGGTCAGCGCCAGGGCGACCGGAAATTCATTCCAGCTGAAGATAAAGACCAGAATACCGGTGGAAACCAAACCCGGCATCATGATCGGGATTACAACGCGCCACAGGGTTTTGACAAATCCCGCGCCGTCGATAAAGGCGGCTTCTTCGAGCTCTTTCGGGATTTCGCGCAGAAACGACGACAAGAGCCAAAGCGACATCGGCAAGTGCAGGGTCGTATGCGCCAAGATCAAGGCGACGGTATCATTGTTCAGCCCGACACCGCGAAACAGCTCATACCATGCGCCTGCCAGCGTGACGGGGGGCACCAAGTTGAACACAACAGCCCAAAGCAAAAACAGGTTCACAACCCACGCCGGCCAGCGCAGACGCAGCAAGGAATAGCCTGCAAGAAACCCAATCGTCATTGCCGCCAGCGTGCTGATTGACGCGACGATGATGGAGTTGAGGAAGTTGCGGGCAAAAAGCGAGGTATTGCCGAACAGCACCTCGTCATAGTTCATCGTGACGGGGGTGAATTTAGTTGTCCCCATCAACAAGGCGATTTGGGTTTTGAACGATGCAAGGGCGATCCAAAGGAATGGCCCAAGCGTCAGAACCGCCGCCAGAAACAGAAACGCAAGTAAGGTTCGATCAACCGACAGCGCGTGTTTTGATTGCGTGCTCATTGGCTGCGGCTCCTCTGACGTGTCATCGCGACGCCGATGACTGTCGCGATGATGAAGATCACGGTGACTGACATGGCCGATCCGTAGCCCGGATTGTCCTGCACGAAGAACCGCTGATAGATCGTAAAGCTGATCACTTCGGTTGAGGTGCCAGGGCCGCCGCCCGTCAGCAGATACACCTCATCAAAGACTTTGAATGCGATGATGGCGCGGAACACGAATGTGGTGAAAATCGCGGGCCAGAGCAGCGGAAGCGAGACGCGGCGAAACTCTTGCCATTTGCTGGCACCGTCGATTTGTGCCGCTTCTGACACGTCTTTTGGCAGCGCCTCAACCGCGGCCAGAAGCAACAGGAAGGAAAACGGCACCCAATGCCAGATATCGACAATAATGACCGACATCAGTGCCAGCGAAGATGAACCAAGCCAATCGACCGGCCCCAAGCCGACTAGGCCAAGGATTTGATTCACTACGCCGAATTGGGAATTATACATCAAGCGCCAAATCGCGCCGATGATGATGCCGGGAATAAGGATGGGCAACAGGAACAGGGTGCGGTAGGCGCGTGATCTGGCACCCAAACGGGAACAGGCCAGCGCCAGCATCAAGCCAATGCAAACCTGCGCCGATGTTGCGGTGATCACCAGAATGATCGTGTTCAGAATGCCCGCCTTGAACAAGGCGTCCGAAGCAAGGGCTTTGTAATTGTCAAAACCAACCCATTGCCAATGGGATTCGCCGCCCGTCCAAGTCACCTCGGCGAAGCTGAGGGCTATCAGGTTGAAAAGCGGCAGGGCTGACAACAGGATCAGAAACAACAGGGCCGGAGCAAGCGAAAGAAACTTGGCCGCCTGTCGATTGTTTGATTGCGCCATAGGATTGACCACCAAAATCACAGGATTGGATAATAAGGTTGGGTAACAGCCATTGGCCGATCGAATTGGTCGGTGGGGCCCGGCACCACCGACCAAAAGGTGGATAAGTTTTTAAGATCAGGCAGGCGGCCGGTTTTGTAGCCTGCGGGCACCATGATATTTTGAACGTCAGCGGC
>NZ_JAKDLJ010000173.1 GCF_030452865.1 Pseudorhodobacter sp. | reverse complement strand
TAGCCCAAGCCATGTTCTGCCTGCAAGTCGGCCATAAGGTTCAGGATTTCGCCCTGCACCGACACATCCAGCCCCGCTGTCGGCTCATCCGCGATGATCAGCGCGGGGTTCAGCGCCAGAGCACGCGCCACGCCAACACGTCGGGCCTGTCCACCTGAAAGCTGATGCGGAAAGCGTGACAACAGCGGGCGGGGAAGCCGCACCATATCGGCCAGACGCTCGGCCTCATGGTCCAGATCGACGCCTTTGATGCCGTGGATCAACAGCGGCTCTACAATCAGGGCCCGCACGGTTTTGCGCGGTGAAAGTGAGCCGTTCGGGTCTTGAAACATCATCGCCATATTGCGGCGCAGCGGTTTGAACTGGCGTTCGGTCAAAGATTGGATTTCCCGATCCTGAAAGCGCACCTGACCGCCGCTGACCGGTACGAGATTTAGAATGGCGCGGCCAAGCGTGGTCTTGCCCGAGCCGCTTTCGCCCACCAAGCCCAGCGTTTCACCCGCCCGCAGGCGCAGGCTGACATCCAGCACCGCGTCCAATGGTTTTGGGCGCTTGCCAAGCAAGTGAGCGATCAGCCCGCCGCCAACAGTGAAGCGCACGTTGAGATTGTCCACCTCTAAAAGCTGCGTCGTTGGGGCGGCTTTGGCCACCATCGCCGCAGGGGGGGGCGCGACGATCGGCGGCAGATCGGGGCTGCCTTCGGTCAACAAATGGCAGCACGCGACGGCACCCGTGGCCGAAGCCACCGGCGGCGGCGCATCTGTGCGGCAAAGCGGCATCACATGCGCGCAACGTTCCGCAAAAATGCATCCTTGGCGCGGTTGCGACAGATCGGGGATATCGCCCGCAATGATCGGCAGGCGCGGCGAGCGATGCAGGATGCGCGCCGGGTCGCAATCTAGCAAGGCGCGGGTATAGGGGTGGCGGGCGTGATGGAAAATCTCGCGCACATTGCCAGTTTCAACCACTTCGCCCGCATACATCACCACCACATCATCGCAAAGCTCGGCAATCAGGCCAAGGTTATGTGAAACAACCACAACCGTCGCCTGAATCTCGGCCTGCAACTGCTTGAGCAAATGGATGATCTGCGCCTCCATCGTGACATCAAGCGCGGTGGTAGGCTCGTCTGCCAGCAAAAGCTTGGGGCCGGTCAGCAAGGCCATCGCGATGCCCGCGCGCTGGCGCATGCCGCCGGAAAACTGATGCGGGTATTGGCTGATGCGCAGGGCAGGGTCAGGAATGCCAACCTTTTCCAGTATCGCCACGGCCTCTTGGTGCTTCTCGGCGCGACTGGTTGGGCGGCGATACAGAATGTCGCGCATCTGGCGATCATAGGTTATCAGCGGCGACTGCGATGTCATCGGGTCCTGGAACACCACCGAGACCTGCTCGCCGCGCATGGCACGGCGCGCAGGTTCAGACATGCCAAGCACATCGACGCCGTCCAAGGAAATCTCGCCCGCCCGCACCCGCGCGTTTTCGGCCAAAAGCCCGATGATCGACCACAGCACAGTGCTTTTGCCCGAACCACTTTCGCCGACAATGCCGAGGATACGCTGACGCTTCACGGCAAAGCTGATATCGCGAAGTGCCTTGATTGGGCCGCGCCGCGTTTGGAAGTCGACGGACAATCCATTGATATTCAGCAAGTTATCCATGATTATCGCCCCTTTGTCATGCGCGGGTCGAACACATCACGGAGCGCTTCGGCCAGAAAAGTAAAGCCAAGCGTGGTCAAGATCAGCGGCACACCCGCCGCCACGACCATCCAAGGCGCATCGCGGATCACCAGATAGCCCTCGTTCAAAATCGTGCCCCAACTGGCGGTCGGTGGGGTCACACCCAAGCCCAAAAAGCTGAACCCCGCCTCGATCGACACCACCACCGGCACATCCATTGCCGCCAGAATCAGCAAGGGGCCAACCACATTCGGCAGGATATGGTGGCCAAGAATGCGGGCGGTTGACGCACCCAGCGCGCGCTCGGCCTGAATGAATTCAGTCCCGCGCAGGGAAAGCGCGGCGGTGCGGGTGACACGGGCATATTGCGGAATCGAGGTGACGATGACGATCACCAACACCAGCCCAAGGCTGGGCCCGGTCAAAGCGACCGTAGCAAGGCCAAGAATAATGGTCGGGAACGCACGCACCGAATCAAAGATCAACAGCAACAGCGCATCCAGCCAGCGCGGGCCAAAGGCCGCAATCATCCCCAAAAACAATCCGATCACCATAGACAGCGACACGCCGAGGGCGGCGATTTTTAGCGCCACTCGCCCGCCGTAGAGAAGCCGCGACAACGTATCGCGACCCAGTTGGTCGGTACCGGCAAGGTGGCTTAGCGATGGGCCGGACAATCGTGCAGGAATGTCCATCGCGTTGGGATCGTAAGGTGCAAACAGCGGGGCGAAGATCGCGCTAGCAAAGAAGGCGACGACCAGCACAAGGCCCAAGACCCCCTGCCAACCTGACAAAAAGGCCATAAGCCGCTCGCGGCGTTCGCTACGCGCCGATTGGCGCTGGGGGTCAGAGTGAGTTACGGACACGGGGATCAATCCAGCTGACAAGGATGTCGGACATCAAGACGACGCCGATATAAAGGGCTGTGGCGACGACAACGGCGCCCTGCACGATGGGAAAATTCCGTGCCAGCACGGAATCGTAGATCAGTTTACCTATCCCTGGCCTTGCAAAGATAATCTCGGCAAAGACTGCCGCCGAGATCAACCCGCCAAAGCCCATGCCGATCAGCGTGATCGTTGGCAAGATAGCCACCGGCAGGGCATAGCCAAAGATCACTCGGGCGGGTTTCAACCCGAAGGCGTGGGCCGAGCGGATATAGGGTTCTCCCATCACCTCAAGCATCGAGGCGCGGACCATTCGGGCCAGATAGCCGACCCAGCTAAGGCCGACGGCAAGAGCGGGCATGATCAGATGCACCGCCTGATCGGGAATATTGCCCGGATCTCCCGCGCCCATAGCCGGCAACCAGCGCAGGTTGACCGAAAAGATCAGCAGCGCCCAGATCGACATCAGGAAAGACGGGATGGCAATGGTGCCAACCGATAAGACAGCGCTAATCCGGTCCAGCCATGAATTCGGGCGCACCGCCGCAAGACAGCCCAGTGGAACCCCCAAAGCAACCGCCCAGCCCATTGCGGCGGCCATCAGCGCCAGGCTGAAACCGATCTGTTCCCCGATGATGGTTGAAACCTTGCGATCCGAGAACACGTCATTGCCCAGATCGCCCGTGACCACTTGCCCCGCATAGGTGGCAAATTGCATCCAGACCGGCTTGTCCAGATTCATCTTTTCTGAATAGCGCTGAATTGCCTCGGGCGAGGCGCGCGGACCAAGGGCGATGGTGGCCGGATTGCCCGGTATCAGCCGCAACAGCAAGAACAGCACCAAAAGCACCGTCACGACCACCGCGACCGAAAGGCCAAGCCGCTTTATAAGATAGGTTAACATACGCCCCTGCCCATTGGTGACGGAACCCGCGCGGAATTTTCGCCGCGCGGGCTGAATTCAAGCCTAAGTGTGGCTGAAATGGCGATAGTCCAACTCGCCCGACGGGGCGGCGTTGATGGCGATGTTTTCGGGATGCACATAGGCCTCGGGCTCATGGCAGATCCAGACGTAGGCGCCGGTTTCTTCCATTATATCTTGCATGCGCAGATAGATTTCAGTGCGCTTGGCTTCGTCGCTTTCCGCGATGCCCTGCTCATAAAGGCTGTCGTATTCGGCGTTCTTCCAACGCTCCCAGTTCCAGATGCCGACTTGCGACGACACAAACCACTGCGTTGCCTCATACGGGTCTGGCGTCCCTGCAAAGCGCATGGTCCAAAGCTCCAGATCTTTCCAGGTATCGCCAGCAGACTCGGTGCCCATTTCCCAAAACGGGCCACTGTCGAGCGGGATCACGTTCAGCGTGATGCCAACAGCCGCCAGATTGGCTTGAATAATCTGCGCGGCCAGCATCGGCTCTTGGGTGTTCAGCGACCGGATCGACAGCGAAAGGCCGCTTACGCCTGCCTCGGCCAGCAGCGCACGGGCCTTTTCAGGATCGTAGCTGTAGGATTTCGTCGCGGTGCGGTGCCCGATCAGGCCGGGACAGACGACGCCAAAGGATTTTGCCGGAACGTTGGAATAGGCTGCGGCAATGATCGAGTCCACATCAACGGCATGTTGAATGGCCTGACGCACCTTGATGTCCTGCAATTTGGGATGTTCGGTGTTCATGCCCATCCACATATATTGCAACTGGCCCGCAGTGGTGATTGCGGCACCGGCAGGCATCGCGGCCTTATAGCGCGCCATCGTGTCTGTGCTAAGTTCAGTGCAGTCCAATTCGCCCGCCTCGAACGCCAGTTCCGCGGCTTTGGTTTCCGAAATCACCCGCAGCAAGACCTTGTCATAACCGGGCTTTGGACCGGTCCATTCCGGGTTGGTCGAGAAGGTGGCACTTTGCCCCGGAACCTGATCATAGACATAAGGACCGCAAACAGCGGGGAATTGCGTGGTGAACTTGCCACCTGCTGCACCCACAGCCTTTTCGCACAGGATTGCCCCCGGACCATGGCACAAGGTCACCATGAAGAACGGCGCGAAAGGTTTGTTCAGCACCAAGGTGCCGGTGCGATCACCCGTTACCTCGACATGATCCAAAGCATCGAAATAGCCGCCCCAATCGGTGCCTTTCATTCGCTCATAGGAGAATTTCACGTCCGAGGCCATCAAAGGGCCGTTTCCGCCCGACCAGACCAGCCCGTCAGCCAGTTCAAAGTCAATGTGGGTTGGGTCGCGCAATTCCAGCTTGGTGACGAAATAGGTTGGCTCCCATGTGAAGCTGTCGCCGTCGCGCTTGTATTGCGCCAGAAAGGGAAGGCATTGCTTTTGTGCTTCAATCTCGGTGCCGCCGATCATATAGCCGGGGTCAAGGATTTTGTTGTCTCCATCAAGGCGCAAGCGCAGTGTGGTCTCGCCTGCTGCTTGCAATTCGGCGGGGGTCAGTCCGACAAGGCTGAGCGCACCAATCGCTGTGCCCGTCGCCAGAAAGCTACGCCGTGAAAGGGTCAACTTAGTCATTCTACTCTCTCCCTGTTGCCTATTATTGCGCAAAGTTGAGCACAGGCTAATATTTTTATCTACTGCGCTGCATTTCGCGACTTGACGCGAAGGTAGCTTCACTATGCGATGGGGCATGGAAAACGATCTGGCGCAAAACCTTGCACTTCTGTGCAGCTATCATAGCTCTATTGCCGAGGCCTGTCGTCGGTTGCAGATCAATCGGCAGCAGTTCAACAAATACCTCAGCGGCCAATCCCACCCTTCACGTCGCAATATGCGCAAGCTTTGCGACTTTTTCGGTGTGACAGAAGCTGAAATCCTGATGGAACCGGCGCAGTTCGAGCAGATCGTGGCGCTCAAGCGCAAACCTGATCCGCTGCCGCAAATGCGTAGACCGCTTTTGCACCTTGAGGCACTTTACCGGCGCAGCCTGTCGATGGAAAAATATGTCGGCTATTACTACCGATACTTTTACTCATTCGGAAACAAAGGCTTGATTACCCGATCCTTGGCAACCATCTATGCCGATGGCGGGCGGTATTACTGGAAGAATATCGAAGTTCTGCGCGATCCAGATACCGGAAAAACCAAAGGGATGAACAAGTATACCGGTGCTTTGTTCTATTTGGCCGACCGAATCCACATCATCGAATATGAGACTCTGGATTTCAAATCCATCACGCAAGTCACACTTTATGCCAGTCACCAGCACCGTTTGCTGCGGCTGATGGGAATTCAAACCGGCGGGCCGACGCGGCGGGGGCGTAAGCCCGGAGCGTCAAAAGTGGCGTTGGACTTTCTGGGGCGGGATGTGGATTTACGCAAGGCGATGGCACGAATTGGCATGTTTCATCCCGATTCGGGTGAAATTCCGGCGGATATTGTTGCTTTGGTTGCCAATGACGTGCCCCCCGGCGCATATGTGCTGGAGGTGGACGAACCTTGATACCAGACGGCGCGCAAAGCCTGCGCGCCGTTTGAGTTTTGTTAGCCGAAGACCTTGGCCACAGCTTTTTTCGCCGCTGCAATCACCACATCGGCCTCGTCACGGGTGATGCACAGTGGCGGGGCAAAGCCAAGGATATCACCCTGCGGCATTGCGCGCCCGATCACGCCTTGTTCCAAGAGCGCAGTCGCCACAGCCGGGCCGATTTTGCGCGCCGGATCAAAGAAGCGGCGGTCGTCGCGGTCTTCGACAAATTCCACCGCCGCCATCAAACCATCGCCACGCACCTCGCCGACATTGGCATGACTTCCCAAGGCGTCGGCCAGACCCGCGCGGAAATAGGCGCCGGTATCCCCTGCGTTTTGCACAAGGCCCATCTCGTCGATCAGCTTGAGGTTCGCCACCCCCGCCGCCGCACAGATCGGATGCGCCGAATAGGTCCAGCCGTGGCCAATGGGCCCAAGCTGGTCCGAGCCTTGCACCAGAACCTGCCACATGCGATCCGACACAATTGATCCGGACAAGGGCGCATAGGCCGAGGTCAGGCCCTTGGCGATGGTGATCAGATCCGGCTCCATGCCGTAGTGATCCGAGCCGAACATCGTGCCCAGACGGCCAAAGCCGGTGACGACCTCATCGGCCACCAAGAGGATGTCGTATTTCTTAAGCACCGCCTGAATTGCCGCCCAATAGCCTTTCGGGGGTGGCACCAAACCGCCGGTGCCCAAGATCGGCTCACCAATGAAGGCTGCAATGGTATCCGGCCCCTCGGCCAGGATCATTTCCTCCAGCTTTTCTGCGCAATCCGCGCTGAATTGTTCCTCGGACATGCTGCGATCTGCACGACGATAGAAATAGGGGGCCTCGGTGTGCAGGATCGGCGCACGCGGCAGATCAAAATTGTTGTGGAACACCGCAAGGCCCGTCAAGCTGCCGGTCATCACGCCCGAACCGTGATAGCCACGCCAGCGCGAGATGATCTTTTTCTTTTCGGGGCGGCCAAGGATATTGTTGTAATACCAGATCAATTTGATGTTGGTCTCATTGGCATCCGACCCGGATTGACCGAAATAAACCCGGCTCATGTTCTTGGGCGCGCGCTCGATGATCATGCGGGCAAGGGTGATCGAGGCTTCGGTGCCATGGCCGACATAAGAGTGATAATAGGCCAGCTCATGCGCCTGTTTGGCGATGGCTTCGGCGATCTCGGTGCGGCCATAGCCGACGTTGACGCAGTAAAGCCCTGCAAAAGCGTCAAGGCTGCGCTTGCCGTCGCTATCTGTGATATAAACCCCCTCGCC
>NZ_JAKDLJ010000172.1 GCF_030452865.1 Pseudorhodobacter sp. | reverse complement strand
GCGAAGGGGGGGGTGGAAATGCGGAATGACGAAACGGCGCTGGACCGGCTCGAACGGGTGATGCAGGAAACTGCCGAAGCACTTCGCAACGGAAATCTGGCCGGAATGGGGGATTTTACAGCACGGATCGAGGCCGAAGTTGCACTGCTTGAAAGCGGTTCTGATGCGGCGCGTATCAAAGCGTTGCGGGATCTGGCGGAACGCAATGCCGTGGGGTTGGCAGCAGCGGCGCGCGGCGTGCGGGCCGCCCGGCGCAGGCTGACGGAGATTGTCTCCGCTCGTGCGGGGGGGCAGACTTATGATGGTGCGGGGCGGACCCGTCAGATCGCGGTGCAGGACGCCCGACACAAGACGCGACTGTGAACGGATGCACGGGGGTTGGCTAAAATCCTTTGTAACGGGTTTGCAGGAAACCGCCAGTCTTAGCATTCCGTTAGAAGTTTTTGCCGATCAATGGCTTTGCACCCCAAGGACGGGGTGGCGCCGAAAGGAAAAGCCCTTCGGCATTGGCAAAATGCCCCTAATGCCATCTGCGGATGGTTTTTCCGCCGGGCGAAAAACGCCGGCTTTTGGAAGGGACTTAAGATGTCTTCAATTTTGACGAACAACAGCGCGATGGTTGCTTTGCAGACGCTCAAAGGGATCAACAAGAACATGGGTCAGATCCAGAACGAGATCTCGACCGGCAAATCGGTTTCGACTGCAAAGGATAACGCCGCCGTCTGGGCCATCTCCAAGGTCATGGAAAGCGATGTCAAAGGGTTCAAGGGGATCTCCGACAGCCTGTCGCTGGGCTCCTCCACGATTTCTGTGGCGCGTAAGGCGGCAGAAACCGTGACGGGGTTGCTGACCGATATCAAGGGCAAGATCGTCGCGGCACAGGAAGGCAACGTTGATCGCGAGAAGATTCAGACTGATATTGCAGCCCTGCGCGATCAAATCAAATCGGTGACCGGTGCGGCTCAGTTCAATGGGCTGAACATGGTGAAAGGGACGGAAAATGTCAGCATTCTGTCGTCTTTGGATCGGTCAGGGGATGGGAATGTCGCGGCGTCGCAGATCACCGTCAACCGACAGGATCTGACAACCGGAGCAGGCAAGGTCGGCACCACGGCGGCGGCAACAATCTCCTACGGTTCCATCGCGGCACCGGCGGCGGCACCGACACCTGCCATCAGTGGTACGACGACTGCCGCCGCTGGCAAAAACGCGACCATCACGGTTGCTGCCGCGACTGCAACCGGCAACAACTACAGCATCAACGTCAACGGCACGTCGATCAACTACACGACAGACGGTATCAAGACCGACGCAGAGATGGCAACGTTCTTTGCAGGCGAAATTAACGCTTTGGGCTTGGAAGGCGTCAGCGCCAGCAGCACGACGGGTACGTTGACGGTTTCCAATGCCAATGCATTCCAAGGGATGGAACTTGCGGTTGGGGGCACGCAACTCACCTATGCCACTGCGAATGGTTTTGCGCAGGGCGCGACGAACAATGTGGTGGAGCAGCGTGCCGAAACCATTGATTTCTCGGGAACCGCAAATCCGACCGATGGCGACAGCTTCTCGGTCAGCGTTGCTGGCAAATCCTACAGCTACACCTCCGGCAAAGGTGAAACGATGGAAGATGTCGCCCGTGGTCTGAAGACGGCGATTGATTCGGAGCATAGCTCCGGCATCAAGACTGCGGTGCAGAAGAACGAAACCACCGGGCAGTGGTCACTGGCGATTGACGATGCCGTCGGCGGCCGTGCGATGGGTTTGACGGTGACCAGCGGTGGCGAAGCATCGGGTGGGTTGTTCGGTCTTGATGCGGTCAATGTGACCACTTCTGAGGGTGCGGAATCTGCGCTTTCCAACATCGAAACCATGATCAATGCGTCGATTGATGCGGCCGCCTCCTTCGGCTCGGCGCAAAAGCGCATCTCCATCCAGTCGGATTTCGTCAGCAACCTGTCGGATGCGCTGAAATCCGGTATCGGCTCAATGGTTGATGCGGATATGGAGGAGACTTCGGCACGGTTGCAGGCGTTGCAGGTCCAGCAGCAACTTGGTGTTCAGGCGTTGTCGATTGCGAACCAATCGCCGCAGTCGATCCTGTCGCTGTTCCGGTAATTCCGGTAGGGTCGGGGCGCTCCAGATGGCGCCCCGGCCTGTTCGTTGACCCCATAACAAGCCGGAAGGATCAATCGTGAATATGATGAATACCCTCGCGCACGAAGCCTATGCGCGCCCTGATGTGTCTGGTCGAAATCCAAGAGCAGTGGAATACGACCTGTTTGCCCGTATGACCCGCAATCTTTCCCTCGCTTGGTCGGGGAGGGAGAAAAACTTTGCAGCACTGGTCGCCGCTCTGCATGAAAACAGCGCCCTTTGGCGGACCCTCGCGGTGGATGTTGCCGACCCTGAAAACACGTTGCCGGCACCCCTGCGCGCGCAGCTTTTCTATCTTTATGAATTCACGGAGACGCATAGTCGCAAGATTCTGGACGGTGATGCCAGCGCGGTGGTGCTGGTGGATATCAATACCGCGGTCATGCGTGGTCTGCGCGGGAATGGAGCCGCCAAATGACCGGATTGGTGTTGAAACTTGGCCCCCATGAGCGAGTATTGATCAACGGCGCGGTGATCGAAAATGGGGATCGGCGCTCCAGGCTCGCGATCATGACGCCCAATGCGAACATCTTGCGGTTGCGCGATGCGATCCATCCCGAGGAGGTGAACACCCCGGTCAGGCGCGTTTGCTATATCGCACAGCTTGTGCTGTCCGGCGATGCCAATCCACAGGAAGCGCGGATGCAGCTTTTGCGCGGTATCGAGCAGCTTTCCCAGATACTGACAGACCACGATAGCCGCACGCAACTGAACCATGCGACAGCGGCGGTGATGGACGACAATCACTATCAGGTTTTGAAAGCCCTGCGCGCTTTGCTCCCACGGGAGGAGCGGCTCTTTGCGGCCTGCCCGTCGTGAGCTTTACGCCGATTGTTCCCTTCGGTGGCTTTGGGGGCTGGTCATTCCTGAAGCGGACATTGACGCAACAAAAGACCAGTTTTGCCGCGCAACCGGTCTTGGCTCGGGATGAGGACTATTTCCGTGCCAAGATCGGGTCGGTCAAAACGGCGCAAGATCTTGTTTCTGATCGGCGGTTGCTGAACATCGCGTTGGGCGCTTACGGCCTCGACGGTGATATCAACAACAAATATTTCATCCGAAAAGTGTTGGAGGATGGCACACTCGATCCTGCGGCTCTGTCAAACCGATTGGCGGACAAACAATATCGCGCATTGTCGGCAGGCTTTGGCTTTGGCGATTTTGCCACTCCGCGAACCCAACTTTCCGACTTCGCTGACAAGACGCTGGGGCTTTATCGCGCGCGACAGTTTGAAGCTGCGGTGGGTACGCAGAATGAAGACTTTCGCCTCGCCTTGAACGTGGAGCGGGAGTTGACGACGCTTGCCGCGCAGGGCAGCAGTGATGACACCAAATGGTTTACCATCATGGGCAACGCACCGATGCGCCAGGTGTTTGAGAAGGCGCTGGGCCTGCCGGGCAGCTTCGCCTCGCTGGATCTGGATCAGCAGCTTTCGGTCCTGAAAGAGAAAACCGAAAAGAATTTTGGGACAAGCGATGTCGCACAGTTCAAACAGCCCGAAAAACTGGAAGCCTTGGTGCGCAAGTTCCTGCTGCGGTCAGAGGCACTGGCGCAGCTTGCCGGCACCTCTCCCGGCGCAATCGCGCTGACCCTGCTGCGGAACGCCTGAACCTTCATTTTTCGGCCTCCGCGAGGCACGCTTCCAGCCGCTGGAAACTTGCTTCGGTCCCGTTTGGGGCGTCTTCGGCCAGAAACGCATCGAGCGTGGGCCAGACCTTGATCGCTGCGTCAATCGCCGGGTCTGAACCCTTGCTGTAAAGCCCTGCCTGAATCATCATCTCCGCCTGCTCCCAGACGCCCAGATGGCGCCGTGTGGCCGCGATCAGGGCATTCTCCGGCCCGGATGCAGCCTCCGGCAAGCTCCGCGAAACGGAGCGCAAAAGGTCGATTGCAGGAAAGCGCCCCCGCTCTGCAATGCGGCGATCCATGACGACATGGCCATCCAGAACACCGCGCAGAATGTCGGCAACGGGTTCTTCCATATCCGACCCCGCGACCAGTACGGTGAAAACCGCGGTGATATCCCCGGTGTCGTCAGCACCTGGGCCGGCGCGTTCGGCCAGTGACATGATCGTATGGGCGGTTGACGGCGGGAACCCCCGCAAACTCCCCTGCTCGCCGGAGGCCAATGCAACCTCCCGATGTGCTTCTGCGAAGCGTGTGATGCTGTCGGCCAGCAGCAGGACGTGCAGCCCCTGATCGCGGAAATGTTCGGCCACCGCCATCGCGGTCCACATACAGCGCCGACGCACAAGCGGTGATTGATCTGATGTCGCGGTGATCACAATCGCCCGCGCCATACCTTTTGCACCCAGCACTCGTTCGGTAAATTCGCGCAGTTCCCGCCCGCGTTCGCCGACCAGCGCGATGATGACGATATCGGCATTCACGCCGCGCGCAAATTTGCCGAGAAGTGAGGATTTCCCAACCCCGGACCCGGCGAAAAGACCAATCCTCTGGCCCTGTACCAAAGGCAATAGAGTATTGAAAACAGCGGTTCCGGTTTCCAATCTTTCACCCAACGCCCTGCGCCGTGCGGGCGCTGGTGGTGCCGCGCGGAGCGGGCGCGGTGCTGTGCCAGGAAAAAGCGGGCGACCATCCAGAGGGTTCCCGAACGGGTCGATGATGCGGCCGATCCAGTCATTGTCTGGTGCGATTTCGGCGCGGCCGATGATTTCGACCCTGTCGTCGATCGCCATTCCGTCACTGGGGCCATCGGGCAAAACGGTTAACCCCTCCCGTGACAGGCGCAAAACCTCACCGCCGATTTCAGCTTCCGCCCCGCGAATCATCACCCGATCCCCCAAACAGGTCGCGCGTGAAAGCCCGGTGACGCGCAACGTGCCGCCGGTCAGTTCCGCGATGCGGCCGACGCGGGTGGAAACCGTTACTTGCTGAATTCTGGCACGGAGATTCTCGAAAATATCGACCATGAGGGTTCCTCTTCTGTTCGCGCTTACCCTTTCTAAAGGAATCACCCTTAAGCCTTAGTGAACCGTAATCGAGGGAGAAGCCCCGATGTTCGAAAAACTGGAAATCACCCGAATGGCGCAGGCACTGTCAGCCCACGCGGGGGCACGGATGGGCGTGATTGCTCAGAACGTCGCCCATGCCGATGTGCCCGGCTACAAAGCGCGCGATGTGCCGGCTTTTGCGGCAACCTATGAAGCGGCATCAGGCGACGGGATGCGGGCCACCCTGCCGGGTCATTTTGGCAGCGGTGACTCCGCGACGGCGCAGCCGATTGTGTTACGCGGTTCGGTTGCGCCCAACGGCAACGGCGTTTCGCTGGAAGTTGAAATGGTGAAAGCGGCTCAGGTGCGGCAGGAGCATGATATGGCGCTGTCAATCTATCGCAGCACTTCAAATATTCTGAAGCTGGCACTCGGGCGGGGGCGGTAAACCATGGCCGACCTGATTCAAAGCCTTGCGGTGGCGGCCTCGGGTATGAAGGCGCAAGCGCAGCGATTGAGGCATGTTTCCGAGAATATCGCCAACGCCGATACGCCCGGTTATCGTCGCAAAACCATCAGCTTCAGCGATTCTCTCGATGGGCAAGGTGTCGAACCGGGTCGTGTCCGGCTTGATCGCAGCAAGCTGGTGCAGATTTATGATCCCGGCCACCCGCTGGCCGATCCATCCGGTCACTACGACGGCTCGAATGTCGATCTGGTGATTGAAATCGCTGACGCGCGCGAAGCGCAGCGCAGCTATGAGGCGAACCTCAAAATATTCGATCAGGCACGACAGATGACGCAAAGCCTGTTTGAAATCTTGCGTCGATAAAGGAGATCTAGAATGGATATCACCCCTTCAATCGCGGCCAATTCCTATGCGCTCGCGCGGCAGGCCGCAGCCCCCGGCCCGAAACCTGACGGCGCAGCGGATGGCTTTACGCAAATGGCGGAAAGTTTCGCCGCGACGTTGATGAACGGCGAAGCGACCTCCAAAGCCGCGATGATAGGCGACGCGGATCCGCAGGCGCTGGTGCAGGCGCTTACGGCGACCGAAATGGCAGTGGAAACCGTGGTGACGGTGCGGGACAAGGTGGTTGAGGCCTATCAGGAAATCCTGAGGATGCCGGTATGACGGAAGGCGTGATTTTTGACACGCTGCGACAGGCGCTGTGGATTGCGGTGATGATTTCGGCACCGCTGCTTGCGGTCGCACTTATCGCGGGCGTGACGGTCGGCCTGTTTCAGGCCCTGACCAGCGTGCAGGAAATGACGCTGACCTTCGTGCCCAAAGTCGGTGCGATGCTGGTGGTGTTCTGGGTCTCGATGAGCTTCATGACCTCCACCCTCATCAGCTTTTTCACCGACCGCATAATCCCATTGATCGCGGGGAGTTAGGCATGGTTTCCACCGTCTATACCACTCTGACACGCCAAGCGGGTCTGATGCGGGAAATGCAGGTTGTGGCGCATAACATCGCCAATATCTCCACCACCGGGTTTCGACGTGAAGGCGTGATTTTTTCGGAATACGTCAAACGGATGGATGGGGAACCGTCGCTTTCGATGGCTTATGGCAACACCCGACACGTCGATCTGCGTCAGGCCGGACTCTCGCAGACCGGCGGGGCTTTTGATTTCGCGATCCAGGGCGAGGGGTTCTTCCTGATCGAAACGCCGCAGGGCCAGGCGCTGACGCGCGCGGGCAGCTTTACCCCGAATGCCGAGGGCGAATTGGTAAATGGTGATGGCCATCGTTTGCTTGATCGCGGCGGTGCGCCGATCTTTGTGCCGCCCGACGCGGGCAAGGTCGCGCTCTCGGTCGATGGGACGCTATCGGCGCGGGGACGACCGCTGGCACAGATCGGCCTTTGGCAGCCAAGCGATCCGTTGAAGATGACGCATGACGGCGGCACGGTTTTCAATTCCCCGACGGTCGAGGCGGCGGAGGGCGCGACGATCCTTCAGGGATTTGTCGAGGAAAGCAACGTCAACCCGATCTCGGAAATTGCCCGGATGATATCGGTTCAGCGCGCCTATGAGATGGGGCAGGGATTTCTGGAAAAAGAGGATGAACGCATGCGCGGTGTCATCCAGACGCTTGGTCGATAGGAGAGAGCGATGAACGCCTTACAAATCGCTGCCAGCGGCATGGCAGCACAGCAGATGCGGGTCGATGTGGTTTCCAACAACCTCGCAAACATGTCGAC
>NZ_JAKDLJ010000171.1 GCF_030452865.1 Pseudorhodobacter sp. | reverse complement strand
ACCGATGACAAGAGCCGGCGTTTTGCCTTCACAAGCCTTGACGGCGTTGATTGCCAGGGGTGCGATCACCGCTGATCCTGCCGTGCGCGATGATCAAATTCAACCCGCCAGTCTCGATTTGCGTTTGGGAACCGTGGCTTACCGGGTTCGCGCCTCTTTCCTGGCGGGACATGGCCGCAGCGTTGCCGACCGTCTGGCGGAATTTGAAATGCACCGGGTTGATCTGTCCGGCGGGGCAGTGCTGGAAAAAGGTTGCGTCTATGTCATCCCGTTGATGGAGCGTTTGGCCCTGCCGCAAGGGTTGACCGCTGTGGCCAATGCCAAATCTTCCACCGGGCGGCTCGACCTGTTGACCCGCACCATCACCGATGGCGGGGTGGAGTTTGACCGTATCGCGCCCGGATATGACGGCCCGCTTTATGCCGAAGTGTGCCCGCGCAGCTTTTCGGTGCTGGTGCGGCCCGGAATGCGGCTGAACCAGATCCGCTTTCGCGATGGGCAATCGGTGCTGGATGACGCCGAACTTACCGCGCTGCACCGGGGCGAGCCTTTGGTTTCCGGCAAGGCGGTGATATCCGAAGGTCTGGGCTTTTCGGTTGATCTGCGCCCCGGCGACGATGATCTGGTCGGCTTTCGCGCCAAACCCCATACCGGGGTGATCGACCTTGAGAAGATCGGCCACTACCCCGCCCGTGATTTCTGGGAGGATGTGCGCAGCCGAAATGGCCAGATCATCCTCGATCCCGGTGCTTTCTACATTCTGGTCAGCCGCGAAGCCGTCACCATCCCGCCCGATTACGCTGCCGAAATGGCGCCCTATCTTGCCATGGTCGGCGAATTCCGTGTGCATTACGCCGGCTTTTTTGATCCCGGCTTCGGCTGGGCGGAGGCAGGCGGCAAAGGCTCCCGTGGGGTGTTGGAAGTGCGCTGCCATGAAGCGCCCTTCGTGCTGGAGCATGGGCAGGTCGTCGGGCGACTGGTCTATGAACGGATGGCAGAGCGGCCAGCGCAGCTTTATGGCAGCGGCATTGCGTCGAATTATCAGGGTCAGGGGCTTAAATTGTCCAAACATTTCCGGATGCCGGGCTGACGCCCCGACATCATTCTTCAAAAGGACGCTGTATGAAACAACTGCTCGCCGCATGCTTGCTGCTACTGACCGCGCTCCCCGTACTGGCGGAACCGGCGGACATGAACCTCTATATAATGCTTTGGCCTGAAGGCGACGCGGATGAGCCTAAAGCCGCCCAGATGATCGAGATTGACGCCGGGCAAATCCATGTTTTTACCAGCGAGAATCTGGAAACCGAACAGGATAAATCCACCCCAGCCGACCCCGCCCGCGTGGCGCTCGTCTCTGCTGCAATTCAGGCGGTTTTTGGTACGATTTCCATGGACGCGGTGCCGGAACAAACCGGCGACACCATCGCGGTCGAATGGAGCGTCGGAAATGCCGCCACTTTCGCGCGCGGCACCACGACCTTTCCGATCACAGCCTTGCCCTCGGCGATTCTGGCCGTGCAGGACGAGATATTCGGTGCAAGGCTGACACCGTAACCCGCGATGTCAGCGCCCCAGACGCCGGGTGATTCTGGCTGTTTGACGTGCGCGTTTCACCGTATCCCGCGCGGATGCCGCTTGTTTTCGTTCCGCCGGGGTCAGTTCCGCCGCGGGCTTGCCTTTGCCCGCAAACATCGAAACACCTTTGTTGATGCCAGTGTTCACCAAGCGACGGATGATTTGGTTGATAACCATGTTGATGATCTGTTTCACGATCAGTCCTCGAATAACTCGCTTTGCCCTTCCGGGCTTTCGTCTTCACCGTCATCCTGTGCCGAAGTTGGCGCGAAACTCGGGCGGTTGTCCAGCAGCCCTGCGGCACGCAACTCCTTCAATCCCGGCAGGTCGCGCGCGGATTCGAGGCTGAAATGGTCCAGAAACTGCTCCGTCACCACGAAGGTCACGGGGCGACCCGGTGTCATGCGGCGACGCCCGAAGCGGACCCATTCCAGCTCAATCAACTGGTCCACAGTGCCGCGCGACACCGCAACGCCACGGATTTCCTCTATCTCCGCCCGCGTGACCGGCTGATGATAGGCGACAATGGCAAGGGTTTCGATGGCGGCGCGTGACAGCTTACGCGCCTCCACCTGTTCCTTGTGCATCAGATGGCCGAGATCGGGCGCGGTACGAAAGGCATAGGCATCACCGACCTTGACAACATGAACGCCCCGTCCTGAATATCGGCGGCGTAGTGTCACCAGCGCCTCGGCAGCGTCACAGCCATGCGGCAGGCGTGTGGTCAGTTCCGCGAGTGTCAACGGGTCGGCGCTGGCAAACAGCACGGCCTCGACCATGCGTTCCTGTTCGGCCTGCGGCGGGGCGGCAAAAAGGCTGTCATTATCGTTCATCCACGGCCCCCGTCGCGTTTTCGCACCTGAATCGGCGCGAAGTTTTCACCTTGGCGGACCTCCAGATGCCCGGCCTTGGTCAGCTCCAGAATCGCTGCAAAATGGGCGGCGGTGGCGGAACGACGACGCTCCGGCGTGGTTTCCCAACCCGCAGGCAGCCAGCTTGTCAGATCGGTCCATTGCCCGGCATAACCCATCAATCCGCGCAGCCGCTCCAACGCCTCCTCCATGGTGAAGACATTGTTGCGATCCATCACGAAGGGGCGGAAATCATCACGGGTGCGGATACGGGCATAGGCCTGCATCAGGTCCATCAAAGTCGCGGAATAGCTGATCTTCTTGCGGCGGGTCACATCCTCCGGCAAGCCACGCGCAAAGAAATCGCGGCCCTTCTGATCGCGCGCCATCAGTTGCGCCGCCGCCTCCCGCATCGCTTGCAAACGTTCCAATTGATAGGCGAGATGCGCCGCGAGGTCTTCGGCGCTGGGGCCGTCTTCGGTCGGATCAGGCGGCAGCAACAACCGGGATTTCAGATAGGCAAGCCATGCCGCCATCACCAGATAATCCGCCGCAAGTTCGATCCGCAACGCCCCGGCCTTGCTGACAAAAACCAGATATTGCTCGGCCAGTTGCAGCACTGATATCTTGCGCAAGTCCACCTTTTGCGTGCGCGAAAGCGTCAGCAGCAGGTCAAGCGGACCTTCAAAACCGTCGACATCGACGATCAGCGCCTCGGCGAGCAGACGGTCCGCGACGCTTAGCCGTTCCGGTGTTTCCGCCCATTCGTCAGCCATGCGCCCGCCCGTCAACCAAGGCCCGAAGTTCGGACCGAAGCTGTGCGATGTCAACCGTTTCCGGCACATGCCGCAGTGCGAGTGCGGCATCGCAGCGCAGCAGTGCAGCATCGGTCAACTTGCCCGCAGCCTCAACGACCGGGGCCATTTCCTCCGGCTTGCCATTGCAATGGAGCGCGATGTCGACGCCCGCCGCAATCGTTGCCGCCGCGCGGGCACCGAGGCCCCCCGACAAGGCATTCATCGACAGATCATCCGACATCAACAGCCCGGAAAAGCCGATATCCCGGCGGACAACATCGACCATTTTGGGCGAGGTGGTGGCAGGCTGATCAGGATCAATGTCGGTAAAGACGATATGCGCCGTCATCGCGCAAGGCAGGTCATTCAGCGCACGAAAGGGTGCGAAATCATGGGTTTGAAGCATCTCGCTGTTGGCATTGACGACGGGCAAATCCTTGTGGCTGTCCATCTCCGCGCGGCCATGACCAGGCATGTGTTTGACCACGGGCAAGACGCCCCCCGCCAGATGGCCATTCGCCGCCGCCCGCCCCAAAGCCGCAACCTCCGCCGGATCGTCGGAGAAACAGCGGTTGCGCAAAAACGGATGCGTGCGGTCGGAGGCGACATCGAGACAGGGCGCGCAATTGCCATCAATGCCGACGCCGAGCAGTTCCGACGCTATCAGCCGATAGCGCAATTCCATCGCGCGGCAGGCATGTGAGAGCGACCCGCCCCCCGTCATCGCAAGTCCGACCATATCCAAAGGCGGCAACCATTCGGTCCAATGTGGCGCGCGCAACCGTTGCACCCGCCCGCCTTCCTGATCAACGAAAATGGGTGCTTTGCGGCCCACCGACGCCCGAAGATCCGCTGTCAAACTGCGCAATTGCGCCGGATTCTCCACGTTGCGGGCAAAAAGGATAAAGCCCCAAGGGTCGGCGTCACGAAAAAACGCGGCTTCCTCAGGCGCCAGAACCGGGCCGAGACAGCCAAGGATCGTTGCACCGGCCCGCATGGTTACCGCACCACAACCGGGATGCAGGCAGCATTTTCGGCCACCAGAGCCGCGCAGAAGCGGCGTGAATCCATGTCATCGGCAAAGCCCATCGCGCGCAACCGATAGAAGGTGCGGCCGCCGCTTTTCGCCGATTGCACGATGCGGGTCTTGCCATGCATCAGATCACCGAACCTGCCCGCGAGCCGCTCCCATTCCTTGCGCGCCACATCTTCGCCGTCATAGGCGCCAAGCTGGACCAGACGCGTGCCTGGCGCAAGGGTTTCCCCGTTGATTTCAGGTACTTCCGCCGGAGCAGAGGCAATCTGCACATTCCCGGCGGGGCGCGCGCGCGGGCGCGGCGATTCCATCAAAGCGCCTTTGGCGAAGATGAAATGCGGCTTCGGGCCGGTATCTGTACTTTGCTCCACATCGCCCGACAGCGGCACGGCACCTTCGCTCAACGCATCAGCCAATGCATTGATATCACTGTTTTCATCAAAGCTCGCGGCAATGATGGGTGCATTCCCCTGCGGCATTTCCGGCATTTCTGCGATGCCGAGACCGGGATTGTCACTGGCGCGCCCCGACACCGGGGCCACCATCGCAACCGCCGTTCCCGCCTGATCATCGGCAAGAATGCCGACCGGGGCCGGCGCCAGAACCAGACGATCCGCCGGCGCTGAAATCCCACCGTCCGCTGCGATCAAGTTCACCGAAAGCCCTTGATTTGCGGTAATCTGGCCGCCCGGATCATCGGGTGCGACCCGCATCGGCCCTTCCAGGGCGCGCACCACCGGAACCCCGGTCACGTCGCGCACAGCCAGCCGATACCCCCAATAGCCAAGCCCCACGACCAGTGCCACGGAAGTCAACGCGCCCGCCATACCCAAGAAGCGCCCGGCCCGCGCCGACACCCGAACGGGTACAGTGCTGCCGTCATCGAAAGTTTCGAATTCCACGTCTGCCATGCTCTCTGCCTCACTGCGTCAAACGGTTGCCCGCTGCCGCTGTCTTGCCTGTTTGCACACCAGATGGACGCCTTGGTCAGCGCATTTCCTCAACCGGTGTAACGCCCAAGATAGCAAGCCCTGCGGAAATCACAACGCCCGTTGCCCGTGCCAGCGCAATTTTCGACTGGGTTGTTGCGGAATCGTCCTGCACAAAGCGCAAATTGGGTTCGTCCTTGGCGCGGTTCCACAGCCCATGCAGCTCCGAGGCGAGCTCATAAAGGTAAAATGCCACCCGATGCGGTTCATTGCCGCGCGCAGCAATCTCTACCAGGCGCGGCCATTCCGCGATTTTCTTCGCCAAGTTGATCTCTGCGGCGTGATCGAGTTTCGACACGTCGGCCAACGACAGACTGGCATCATCAACCGTAACCCCGGCCTCGGCGGCGCGGCGCATCACCGAATTGATCCGCGCGTTGGCGTATTGCACATAGAACACCGGGTTGTCTTTCGATTGCTCCATCACTTTCGCGAAATCGAAATCCAGCGGCGCATCATTCTTGCGGGTCAGCATCACAAAACGGGTCACATCCGCGCCGACCTGCTCAACCACATCGCGCAGGGTCACGAACGTCCCTGCCCGCTTCGACATCTTGAACGGCTCACCATTCCTCCACAGTTTCACCAGTTGGATCAGCTTGATATCAAGCGGCACCCGGCCCCCCGACAGTGCCGACACAGCCGCCTTCATCCGCTTGACATAGCCACCATGATCTGCGCCAAATATGTCGATCAACTGATCAAATCCGCGCTGTACCTTGTTGTAATGATAAGCAATATCTGGCGCGAAATAGGTCCATGCCCCATCCGATTTCTTTACCGGACGGTCCACATCATCACCATGCGCGGTAGAGCGGAACAAGGTTTGTTCGCGCGCTTCCCAATCTTCGGGCAGCTTGCCTTTTGGTGGCTCCAACGTACCTTCATAGATCAGGCCCATTTCCTTCAGAGCCTTGATCGCCGCCTCGATCTGACCGGTGCCGTACAGTGCTTTTTCTGACGAATACACATCCATTTCAACGCCCAGAAGCGCCAGATCTTCCCGGATCATGCCCATCATCAACTCGGTAGCGAATTCGCGCACCTCCGCCAGCCAAACCTCCTCCGGCTGGTCGATCAGGGATGCGCCCCATTTCGTCTTCATCGCCTCGCCCACCGGGATCAGGTAGTCACCGGGGTAAAGACCCTCGCGGATTGCAGGGTCCAACCCGTTCGCCTCACGGTAACGCTCAAATGCCGACCGCGCCAGGACATCGACCTGCGCGCCGCCATCGTTGATGTAATACTCCCGCGTGACAGCGTAGCCTGCAAAGGCCAGCAACCGCGCCAGTGCATCGCCAAACACCGCACCGCGGACATGGCCGACATGCATCGGCCCGGTTGGGTTGGCAGAGACGAATTCGATATTCACCTTGATGCCGGCGCCAATCGTCGCGCGGCCAAATTCCGCACCGGTTTCCAGCGCAGATTTCACCAAACCCTGCCAAACCCACGGATGCAAACGCAGATTGAGAAAACCCGGCCCGGCAACGTCAACTTCGAAGATGCGTGGATCGTCTGCCAGGTGTTTGGCCAAAACGTCGGCGATGACGCGCGGCGATTTACCTGCGGGCTTTGCCAGCACCATCGCCGCATTGGTCGCCATATCCCCATGGCTGGCATCGCGCGGCGGTTCTACCGCAACGGCAGCCAGTTCCAGCCCGGCAGGCAAATCGCCTGCGGCCACCATCGCATCAAGCGCACCGATCACCAGCGCGCGAATATCGGAAAAAAGATTCATCGGTCCCGTCCTTTGGATCGGGATCGGTCTGCCAGAGGGCAAGCGCCGGGTCAATGGCCCCGGCGCTTGGTTTGGGTGTTGATCGGCACCGCGCCGATGCTTCACGGCGCTTCGCCTTTTGCCTATCCGTTGGAACTGCGCCAATCCTCCAGCGCCGGGTTGGGTTCAGACGATGCTGCGGGATCGACGTTTGGCGTTGCCACCACTGGGCCGCTGCGGCGGAAATAATAAGCCTCGCGTGCGCCGAAATAGAAGCCTACTACCGCGCCCAAAAGCCACCAAAGCGGCTCCGGCACCAGGTTAAGGCCGACCATCCGTTCGCCAAAGGTTTTCGGATCCACCATCGCATAGAC
>NZ_JAKDLJ010000170.1 GCF_030452865.1 Pseudorhodobacter sp. | reverse complement strand
AACGCACCGTAACGCTTTGTAACTCTGGCGTTATATGCGCGGATACGTCAGTGCTGTTCGATCTGGTCGGCCAGATCGGCAACGACAATGCCGCGGGTGAATACTACCTCACCGATATCGTCGAACTCGCCCATGCCAAGGGACTTTCGGCAGGCGTCGTAAGATGTGATGAGAGCGAAACGCTGGGCATCAACACACGGACGGAACTGAGCGCGGCGGAAGCCGCCTTTCAGGCGCGGATGCGGGCGGAGGCATTGGAGAACGGCGTCACCCTCGCCGACCCTGCCACGGTTTACTTCGCCCTCGACCCCGTGATCGGGCGCGACAGCAGCATCGGCCCGAATGTGGTATTCGGCCCCCGCGTCACGGTTGAATCCGGCGTGGAAATCAAGGCATTCTGCCATCTCGAAGGCTGCCACATCAGCCGGGGCGCAGTCGTCGGCCCCTTTGCGCGACTGCGTTCCGGTGCGGAACTGGCAGAGGATGTGCATGTCGGCAATTTTGTGGAAATCAAGAATGCGGTGCTCGACGAAGGGGTGAAAGTCGGCCATCTGACCTATCTCGGCGATGCCCATGTCGGCGAACACAGCAATATCGGCGCGGGCACCATCACCTGCAACTATGACGGCGCCAACAAACACCGCACGGTGATCGGCGCGCGCAGTTTCATCGGCTCCAACACGATGCTGATCGCCCCGGTCCATATCGGCCGCGACGCCATGACCGCCTCCGGTTCGGTTATAACCGACGATGTTCCGGCCGAGGCGCTGGCGGTCGCGCGCGGCAAACAGACCAACATGCCCGGTCTCGCGGTGAAGTTGATGGAGCGGTTTCGCAAGATCAAGGCGGATCGCCAGAAAGGCAAAAGTTAAATGTGTGGGATCATTGGCGTTCTCGGCAAACATGAAGTCGCGCCACTTCTCGTCGAGGCCCTGAAACGGCTGGAATATCGCGGCTACGACAGCGCCGGGATTGCAACGGTGAACAATGGCACCCTCGGGCGGCGGCGCGCGGTCGGCAAACTGGTGAACCTGTCCGACTTGCTGGTCCATGATGCGCTGCCGGGCAAATCCGGCATCGGCCACACCCGCTGGGCCACTCATGGCGCGGCCACCGTGGCAAACGCCCACCCACATCAGGCCGGCAAGGTCGCGGTCGTCCACAATGGGATTATCGAGAACTTCAAGGAGTTGCGCGACCAACTCGCCGCCGCAGGCTACAGTTTTGAATCGCAAACTGATACGGAAACCGTGGCGATCCTGACCCGCTCCCACCTCGACGCCGGAATGACCCCGGTGGAGGCCGCGCGCGAAACCCTTGGCCGGTTGCGCGGCGCCTTTGCGCTGTGTTTCCTGTTTGAGGGCGAGGATGACCTCATTATCGCGGCGCGCAAAGGTTCCCCCCTCGCCATCGGGCATGGTGAGGGCGAGATGTTCGTCGGTTCCGACGCCATTGCGCTTGCGCCCATGACCGATCAGGTGACTTATCTGGAGGAAGGCGATTGGGCCGTCGTTACCCGCCAAGGCGTTGAAATTTTTGACGAAAGCAACCGCCGCGCCAACCGCGCGACGACGCGGATCGCGCTTGAAAACACCCGGATCGAAAAGGGTGGATACAAGCATTTCATGGCCAAGGAAATCGCCGAGCAACCGGTGGTGCTTGCGGATGCGATCAAGAACGCCGTGTCCGGTGGCGCGCTGAACCTGCCGCCGGAGGTCGATTTCACCGGGGTCGAGCGGCTGACGATGGTCGCTTGCGGCACTGCCTATTATGCCTGCGTCGTGGCGAAATACTGGTTTGAGCAACTCGCGGGCCTGCCGGTGGAAGTCGATGTCGCCTCGGAATTCCGCTACCGCGAACCACCACTTTCGCCAAATTCCTGGGCGGTTTTCGTCAGCCAGTCGGGGGAAACCGCCGATACTCTGGCGGCCTTGCGCTATTGCAGCGAAAAAGTTGCCAAGATTGTTGCGGTGGTCAATGTCCGAACTTCCTCCATCGCGCGGGAGTCGGATATTGCACTGCCGATCCGCGCCGGGGTAGAGGTCGGTGTCGCCTCGACCAAGGCCTTCACCTGTCAGTTGACCATGCTGGCGCTGTTGGCGCTGAAAGCCGCCAAGGATCGCGGGCGATTGAGCGATGCGCAACTGGACCAGCATATAACCGACCTTTCCTCCCTGCCCGGCCTGATCAACCAGGCGATGCGCATCGCGCCGCAGGTGGCGGAGATTGCCGAGGAACTGTCACAGGCCCAAGACATCCTGTTTCTTGGACGCGGGCCGCTCTATCCTTTGGCACTTGAAGGCGCGCTGAAACTCAAGGAAATCAGCTATATCCATGCCGAAGGATATGCCAGTGGCGAGTTGAAGCACGGCCCCATCGCCCTGATCGACGCACAGGTTCCGGTGATCGTGATGGCCCCGCGCGACGCGCTGTTCGAAAAAACCGTGTCGAATATGCAAGAGGTGATGGCGCGTCACGGCAAGGTGCTGCTGCTGTCCGATGCCGCCGGCATTGCAGAGGCGGGCGCGGGCTGCTGGCACACGATCGCGATGCCGGCCGTGCCGGATTTCCTCGCGCCGATCCTCTATGCGATCCCGGCGCAACTCTTGGCTTACCACACAGCGATTGCCAAAGGCACCGATGTTGATCAGCCGCGCAATCTCGCGAAATCGGTGACCGTGGAATGACGCCTGAAACCGCGATTGCTGCGATTGCCGCCCTGTCGCAACCTGGAAAAGCCGAACAGATGGCCGCGTATCACAAGGCAGAGCGGCGCTATCTTGGCACTGCGAATCCCGATATCGACGCCTTGTGCAAGAAATGGCGCGCTGATCTGACCATTGACGACCGGCTCGCCCTCTGCGTCGGGCTTTGGAACAGCAATATCCATGAAGCGCGCATTGCGGCGGCAAAACTGCTGACCCAAGCGCGGATCCGCCCCGATGACAGCGCTGCCTGGGATCTGATCTGCGCCTGGGTGCCGGAGTTTGATGCCTGGGCGATTGCCGATCACGTCTGCAAAGCCGCGGAAAAACGCCTGATCGGCGCCCCTTCGCGGCTCGACACGGTCGAAGGCTGGACCCAAAACTCGCTGATGTGGCCGCGCCGCGCCGCCCTCGTCGCCACCCTGCCCTTTGCCCGCCTCAATCACCTCAAACCGCCCGAGACGGAAGCGCGTGAACGCATTCTGACCTGGGCTGCATCCTACCTCGGTGACAAGGATTGGTTCATCCAGAAAGCCGTGGCCTGGTGGCTGCGCGATCTATCCAAGCATGACCCACGTCGCACAGAGGCGTTTCTTGCCGAATACGGCGATCTGATGAAACCTTGGGCGCGCAAAGAGGCCGGACAATACCTGCCATAGGCGCGCACTTTCAAGGAAGGCACAAAACCGTCCCCTGTTTTCATCTGTTCAAAAATATCCCCGCCGGAGGCATGATTTTTTACAAAAAAAATCAACATCTTCATCCGCCGGTATGGCTCATGTGCCGGGTCATTTGTCCGTCCACCTTCTGGCGCGAATAATCAAAATCATGGCCCTTGGGTTTGCGCGCAATCGCCGCCCGGATTGCGTTTTCCAACAAGCCATCTTCCGCGCTCGCCCGCAAAGGCGCCCGCAAATCAGCCATATCCTCCTGCCCCAGACACATATAAAGTTCCCCCGTGCAGGTCAGCCGCACGCGGTTGCAGCTTTCACAGAAATTATGTGTCAGCGGTGTAATGAATCCGATCTTCTGCCCGGTTTCCTCCAGCCGCACATAGCGTGCCGGGCCGCCGCTGCGCTCCGCAAGATCGGTCAGCGTGAATCGCTCGAACAAACGTGCGCGCAGATCGCGCATCGACCAGTATTGATCCAAACGGTCCTCATTGCCCAGATCGCCCATCGGCATCACTTCGATAAAGGTCAGGTCATGATCTTCCTGCGCGCACCAATCGACAAGGCCGAACAACTCGTCCTCGTTAAAACCTTTCAGCGCCACGACGTTGATCTTGACCCGCAACCCTGCCTCTTTCGCCGCCTCGATCCCGTCCAGCACCTGCGCCAGCCGGCCCCAACGGGTGATTTGCGCAAATTTCGCCGCATCCAATGTGTCCAGCGACACATTGATCCGCCGCACGCCACAAGCCGCCAGATCCCGCGCATATTTGCGCAACTGGCTGCCATTGGTTGTCAGCGTCAACTCCTTCAACGCGCCACTGCGCAGATGGCGCGAGATGGAGTCGAAAAAGGTCATGATCCCTTTGCGCACCAAGGGCTCACCGCCGGTGATGCGCAGCTTTTCGACGCCAAGGGAAATGAAGCTGGAACACATCCGATCCAGTTCCTCCAGCGTTAGCAGTTCGGCCTTTGGCAGAAAACTCATGTGTTCCGACATGCAGTAAACACAACGAAAATCACAACGGTCCGTCACGGAAACCCGAAGGTAACTGATGGGGCGGGCGAATGGGTCGATCAATGATGCGGTCATACCCCGAAGTTAGGACTCCGCGCCGACGCATGCAAGACCATTGAAAGCCAAATCAAGCGGCGGTATCGTCGCAGGCATGATGAAAACACACGCCCTCCTGATCCCGGTTCTGTTGCTTTGCGGCTGCGCCAATCTGCCATTTTCCAAGGGCAGCGCAATGCAGCCAGCAGAATCAATGACACAACGCCCGCAGGCGCGTCCTTTGTCGGAAGGGCTCAAAGCCCCGCCTGCCGGTGCGCGCACCGCCGCAGCGCTCGATACCACCACCGCTGCGCAAAAGGCCGCAGCACTCGCCGCCCCGCCACAGCCCGCGGGTGAACGCGAATTGGGCAAGACCGCAGTTGCCTTGGGCAATGTGACAGAGCCGGGGTTCTGGCTCCGCTCCGCGCTGGTGAAATCGGCCGGGCCGGGACGTGTGGTCACTGCAGCCGGTGGGTCCATTGCGGTTGATCTTATTCCCGGCGACGGCTCGGCACAGCTTTCGCTTGCCGCATTCCGTGCCTTGAACCTGCCGCTGACCGGGCTGCCGGAGGTGACTATCTTTGCCCGCTGACCGCAGGCTCTTTGCGACGCGCGGCACCTGGTCCGAGATGCGCGCAGGCTTCAACTGGCATTGGGCTGCGGATTTCAACATCGCGCAGGCCTGTTGCGATGATTGGGCAGCAGATGCGCCCGACCGGGTGGCACTGATTGATGTGACGGACACCGGCACGCGCGACTGGACCTATGGCCAGTTGAAAGACGCCTCCGACCGGCTGGCCAATGTGTTTGCCGCCGCCGGGATTGTAAAGGGTGACCGCGTGGCGGTGCTGCTGTCGCAATCGGCAGAGGTGCCGATCGTGCATTTCGCGGCGATGAAACTGGGCGCGATCGCACTGCCGCTGTTCACGCTGTTTGGCGAGGAAGCGCTGCTTTACCGTTTGGGCGATTCCGGGGCCGCCGCAGTGGTGACCGATGCAGAAAGCCTGAACAAAGTTCTGAACATTCGAGCAGAACTCCCTGATCTCAAGTCTATTTTCTGCACGTCACCGGCGAATGACGCGCAAGACCTTTGGGCCGCGATTGCCGCGGCCAATCCGGATTTAACCCGCACGGCGACGACTGCCGAAGACCCGGCGGTGATGATCTACACCTCGGGTACGACTGGCCCACCCAAAGGCGTGCTGCATGCCCATCGCTTCCTGATCGGGCATTTGCCCAGCATGGAACTGACGCATGAAGGCTTTCCGCAAGCCGGTGACAAGGGTTGGACCCCTGCGGATTGGGCCTGGATCGGTGGTTTGATGGATATGGCGATGCCCTGCCTCTACTACGGCGTGCCGCTGGTTGCGCATAGGATGCGCAAGTTTGACCCTGCGGCAGCCTATGTTTTGATCAGAACGCAAGATATCCGCAACCTGTTCCTGCCGCCCACCGCATTGAAACTGATGCGCGCCGCAGCGACTCCGACCGGGCTTTCCATCCGGTCAGTATCCTCGGGCGGTGAAAGCCTTGGGGCGGAAATGCTGCAATGGGGCGAAACGTCCCTCGGCGCGCCGATCAATGAGCTTTACGGCCAAACCGAGTGCAATCTCTGCGTGACGCAGGCGGCAGGTTTCATGGCGGTGAAACCCGGCACGATGGGCCAACCACTGCCGGGCTTTGACATCGCGATCCGCGATGAGGCAGGAAAGGATTGCGAACCGGGGGAGATGGGGGAGATTTGCATCCACAAAACTGCCGCCACGATGTTCCTGCGCTATTGGAACCAACCGGAAAAGACCGCAGCCAAGTTTGACGGTGATTGGTTGCGCACCGGCGATCTGGGGCGATGGGACGAGGATGGCTATATCACCTATCTGTCGCGCGACGATGACGTGATCACTTCCTCCGGATATCGCATCGGGCCGAGCGAAATCGAGAATTGCCTCATGGGCGATGCCGATGTGGTGATGGCAGCGGCGGTCGGCTTGCCCGATCCGATCCGCACCGAAAGCGTGTGTGCCTTCGTCATCCTGCGCGACGGTGCGTCGGAAGAAGGGGCAGCGGAGCGGTTGATTGCCCGCGTCCGCGCCAGAATCAGCCCGCATGTCGCACCGCGCAAGGTGGTGTTTGTCACGGAACTGCCAATGACAACAACGGGCAAGGTGATGCGCCGCGCATTGCGCAGTTCCTGAACGGACTCCGATTCTTCTGCGAAAATTCTAATTTTTCGCAGAAGAATCGAGCGCGCCTGATTTCAGGCCGCTGGCATCCGCGCCTCGATCATTCCGGCGTACCAACTGGAGCCAAAGGGAATCGCATTGTCGTCAAAATTATACGCCGGGTGATGCACCATCGCGGTATCGCCATTGCCAAGGAAGATATAGGCACCCGGACGTTCATTCAGCATATAGCTGAAATCCTCCGCCCCCATCAAAGGCGCGGTATCGGTGTTGACCTTGCCCGCAATTCCCTTCGCCACCTCCGCCGCGAAGCCGGTGTTTTCCTCGGAATTCACCGTTGCCGGATAGCCGCGTTGAAAATTCACCACCGCCGTTGCGCCAAAGGCCGCGGCCATCTGCACCGGCAACTCCTGCATCCGCGCCTCTACCTGGTCCTGAACGCCCGCATCAAACGTCCGCACGGTGCCTTTCAAAACCACGGTTTGCGGGATCACGTTATGGGCATTGCTGTCAGTGGAGATGGCGCAAGTCGACACCACAATCTGTTTCAGAGGGTCGACATTGCGTGAGGCAATGCTTTGTAAAGCCACGATAATATGCGACGCAACCAGCAGCGTATCAATGCATTCGTGCGGCTTGGCAGCGTGGCCACCCTTGCCGGTCACTGTGATTTCGAACTGGTCCGCTGCCGCCATCATCGGGCCGGGCCGAATCTCGAACTGGCCAACTGGAATGC
>NZ_JAKDLJ010000169.1 GCF_030452865.1 Pseudorhodobacter sp. | reverse complement strand
CGGGTGACAAGGTTTTGCGCGCGCTAAGTGATGGCCGTTTGGGCAGCACACAAGCGCCCTACCCCGGCGTGATCGCGCTGGATGGCAACCTGACGGAAACGCTTTTGGCGCAGATATCCGCGTCGCCATTGTTTGCGGCGGCCGATTTGCGCGTGGCCCCGGCCAGCCCCGGCAAAGCCGAGCGGTTGCAGCCCCTCCTGACCCATCCAAGCGCCACGCTCTATGTCAATCTGGAGGAAGCAGGGATACTGGCGAAAGACAGCTATGCCAACGCTCATGAGGCGGCGGCGGGATTGCTGTCGCGGGGTGCTGCCCGTGTCTTGGTGACCGATGGTGGCAACCGTTGCGCGGAAGGCACGCAAAGCGCAGGTGTCTTGACGGCCACCCCACCGCAAGTCCTGGTGACCCGTGTGACCGGCGCGGGCGACACCTTCATGGCGGCCCATATTGTCGCCACCCGAACAGGCGCGGACCGGCAAGAGGCATTGGACCTCGCCATCAGTGCCGCTGCCGATTACGTCTCAGGAGAGATTGGAACATGACCATTCATTCATTCAACCAACTGCCGATGTTCATCCTGCCCGAAGTGGCGGAGGCGCTGGCCGCAGGCCGCCCGGTGGTGGCGCTGGAAAGCACCATCATCACGCACGGCATGCCTTATCCGCAGAACGTGGAGATGGCCGAAACGGTGGAAGGGGACATCCGCAAGGCGGGGGCGGTTCCGGCCACGATCGCGGTGATGGGTGGATCGATCCACATCGGTCTGTCGCCGCAGCAGTTGCAGGCCCTGGCCAAAACCCCCAATGCGCGCAAACTGTCGCGCGCCGATCTGGCGGCCTGCCTGGTTCGTGGCGATACCGGAGCCACAACCGTCGCCGCGACGATGATCGCCGCACATCTGGCGGGAATTTCAGTCTTTGCCACTGGCGGCATTGGCGGCGTGCATCGCGGGGCCGAAACCTCTTTCGATATCTCTGCCGATTTGCAGGAGTTGGCTCAAACCCCGGTCACGGTTGTCGCCGCCGGGGCAAAGGCCATTCTTGACATCCCCAAAACACTGGAAGTGCTGGAAACCCTTGGCGTTCCGGTCATCGCTTACGGCCAATCCGAATTTCCGGCTTTCTGGGCGCGCGATTCCGGCCTGCCAGCGCCGTTGCGGATGGACAGCGCTGCCGAAATTGCCGCCGCGCATCTGATGCGCGGGCACCTTGGTCTTGCCGGGGGGCAGTTGGTTGCCAATCCGATCCCGGAGTCCGACGAAATCCCCCTGCCCCAGATCATGCCGATGATTGAACAGGCGCTGAAGGAAGCCACGTCGCAGGCCATTGCCACCAAAGCGGTCACCCCGTTCCTTCTGGGCCGGATATTTGAACTTTCGGCGGGGAAGTCTCTGACCGCCAACATCGCGCTTGTCAGGAACAACGCGCGTTTGGGTGCTGGAATCGCAATTGAAATTGCAAAAGCGCGCGGAAACTGAACCGATCCCGTGCTTTACCATTGTAGCCACCCGATGCCATCCTTAGATTGCGGTCGTCTGGAGCATCGGGCATAGGGACGGGAATGACTGATCAGAAAAGCCATCCATTGAAAAAACGCGGGTTGATGGGTGGATTGCGCAGCAGCTTTCTGACCGGGCTTGTCGTCGTCTTGCCGATTGCGCTGACGCTTTACCTGATCTGGGCCGTCACCGGCTGGATTGACGGCTTCGTGCTGCCGTTCATCCCGGAACAATATCAACCCTCGGAATGGTTCGGCTACTGGTTCTGCCCATCGCCGTTTGAGCCAGCATCCGGGATTTCCAGGTTCTGGGCCTCTGACCCGGCGAAACCTCCGTTCTTTTGCAAGGCAAACGGGATCAATCTGCGCGGCACCGGGGTCATCATCTTTCTGGTGTTCACCATCTTCGTCGGTTGGCTGGCGCGGGGCATCATCGGGCGGTCTTTCCTGAACTGGGCCGAGCGGTTGGTGGACCGTACTCCGATCGTGCGGTCGATTTACAGCGGCATCAAGCAGATTGCCGAAACCGTCTTCGCCCAGACCGATCAGAACTTCGAGAAAGCCTGCCTTGTCGAATACCCGAAGGAAGGAATCTGGGCGATTGGCTTCGTGTCAACCAAAGCAAAGGGAGAAATCGCGGCGAGTTTTCCCGAAAATGATGAAATTCTGTCGGTGTTCCTGCCGACCACGCCCAACCCCACCTCCGGCTTTTTGCTGTTCGTGCCTGCCTCTGACGTGCGGATGCTGGACATGAAGATTGAAGACGCGGCAAAGCTGATCATTTCGGCAGGTCTGGTATACCCTGCCGCCCGAGACGGTGTGCAGATCACGCAGCCCCCCGCCTCCATGGCATCAATCGAGTAGATCGACAGGCTCTACTGTCCCGTGCTTGCCCAGATGCGCGCCATGTTCCACCAAAAACCGGTCTGCCGATACGCGCCCTGCCGCTTTCAGCCGCGCCAGAAGCGCCGGTGTCGGCAGGATTTTGCTGCTGGCGGTCAGTTCGCTCATCAAGGGATTGTCTGAAATCACATGCAGCGCCACGTCCTTCATTTCGCCCTTCGTCACCTTGCCGGTCGCCAACAGGCGCTTGACGAAAGCAATCGCGCGCAGGTCGCGCAGCAAGGGCGCGTTGAAGCTGATTTCATTGATCCGGTTCTGGATTTCGAGGGGCGTTTTCGGGATCGCATCCCGATAGATCGGGTTGATGGCCACAATGATGAGGTCTTGCGGCAAGCCCTTGTCGTAAAGCGGAAAAAGCGCCGGGTTGCCGGAATAGCCGCCATCCCACCACGCCTCCATCTTTCCGGTGATCGGGTCCGGCACTTGCACCGCCTGAAAGGTCGTGGGCAGGCAGGCCGAAGCCATCAACGCGTCCGGCGTGATCTGCTTGCCGGTGAAGACCCCGATCTTGCCACTGCGCACATTGGTTGCATTGACGAACAACTTCGGCCCGGCATCGCTGCAAACCAGTGAGAAATCCAAACCGGCAACGATGGGTTTCAGCGGATTTTCCCAAAACGGACCAGCGGCATAGGGTGAAAAGAGCTGCGACGCGATGCCTTGGGGCGAGGTGGAGAAAGTATTCTCCCACATATCCGTCAGCGTCGCCGCGAAGGGTAGAACCGGCTGCATGAAAGCACTCAACCGCATGTCGCCAACGGTGCCGATGGCGGCCCAAAGCACGTCCAGCGCCGCCTTGGCGCCATTGCGCCCCCCCGCGATCAACCCGGATTTCAGTGCTGCACCATTCATCGCTCCGGCCGAAGTGCCGGAAATGGCCGCAATCTCCAGCCAATCCTCTTCCAGCAACCGATCCAGCACGCCCCAGGTATAGGCTCCGTGCGCACCGCCACCCTGAAGCGCCAGATTGACGCGAACCGGTTCCGTCACTCTGCGGTCCATCCACCGTCGACTGAGATTGTGGTGCCCGTGATCTGGTTCGCCGCAGCAGAGCACAGGAAAACTACCGTGCCGCCAATTTCCTCCACCGTGGCGAATTCGCGGGAGGGCTGCTTGGCCAGCATCACTTGCTTGATCACGGTTTCCCGGTCCATGTGGTGTGCTTTCATCTGGTCAGGGATCTGTGCCTCCACCAACGGGGTCAGCACATAACCGGGGCAAATGGCGTTGCAGGTGATGCCTTTTCCTGCTGTTTCCAGCGCCGTGACCTTGGACAGCCCGACGATACCATGCTTGGCCGCGACATAGGCCGATTTGAACTCCGACGCGCGCAACCCGTGGGCCGAGGCGATGTTGACCACCCGCCCCCAGCCTTTCGCGCGCATCAAAGGCAAAGCCGCCGCCGTGGTGTGAAACGCCGAGGAGAGGTTGATCGCCAGAATGGCGTTCCATTTCGCGGTCGGAAATTCCTCGATCGGGGCGACATACTGGATCCCTGCGTTGTTCACCAGAATATCGCAAGCGCCTGCGGTGGAGATCAGCGCCCGACACGCCTCCGCGTCCGACATATCGGCCTGAATATAGCGCACCTTGACGCCATGTTCCTTCGCCAGATCACTTGCAAGTGCGTGGTCTTCCTTGCTGTCTGAAAAGGAGTTGAGCACGATATCGGCGCCCTGCCGAGCCAATTCATGTGCGATCCCGAGTCCGATGCCCGAGGTAGACCCGGTGATGACGGCGGTTTTTCCTGAAAGCGACATAAGTTACCTCATTGATTTTGCTGTAGCAGCATTAGCGCGTATTGTCGGGCGATGCGAGGTCTGTTGCCAATGGCCCGCTTCACGTTCCTGCGCGCCGCTGCGCATGTCGGTCTGATGGCGATTGACCAGTGCCGCGCCCGTCACCCCCAAGCTGACAATGACGCAAGCGGAAGGAACCAGATTTTGTGGGAGCCGCGGGTATGAACAAAAAAAAACGCCAGCGCGAAGCTGGCGTTGAGTTATTGAGGCAGGTTTCATACAGGCAAGAAACCTATCGAGCAGTTCCTACTTTATACGCTGATGTTTGCCCAAGGCCAAGTTAAAAGTTTGAAAAGGCACGAAACCATCCGTAGTGTCTGGATCAACAAACATTGGAGAAACGGGATTGTTGCTGGAATGAAGCATCACTTTTTCGCGATTCTGAACAGCGCACTTGGGCTGTTCATGTTGGCTGCAATGGCGATTCCCGCCTGTGCAGAGCCGAAACATGGCATAGCTATGTATGGCGAACCGGCGCTTCCACCGGATTTTGTGTCCCTCCCCTACGCAAACCCCGACGCGCCAGCGGGTGGCCGCATCGTTTTTGGCGAATCGGGCAGCTTTGATTCGCTCAATCCGTTCATCCTGAAAGGCCGCGCACCTTGGGGCCAATCGGGTCTGACAACCGAAACACTTTTGGGCCGTTCCTATGACGAACCCTTTACACTTTACGGAGTTTTGGCCGAATCAGTCGATACCGATGACGCGCGCAGCTACGTCGAATTCACGCTGAGGCCGGAGGCGAAATTCTCGGACGGCAGTCCTGTCACGGCGGAGGATGTGCTTTGGTCGTTCCAGACCCTCGGCACCGTCGGGCATCCGCGCTACCTCAACAGTTGGACCAAGATCGCGAAATCCGAGATTACCGGCCCGCGTTCCATCCGCTTCACCTTCAACACCCAGGACCGGGAATTGCCGCTGATCCTTGGGCTGCGCCCGGTGCTGAAAAAGGCGCAGTGGGAGGGCAAGGATTTCACAGAATCGACATTGGAAGCGCCCATCGGCTCCGGCCCCTATACGATTGGCAAATATGAAACGGGCCGCTTCATTTCCTTCGTCAAGAACCCGGATTGGTGGGGCAAGGATTTGCCCTTCAACCGGGGCAGGCAAAACCTCAATGAGGTGCGCTATGATTACTTCGGTGATGCGGGCGTGGTGTTTGAAGCGTTCAAGGCGGGTGAACTGACCAGCTACCGCGAAACCAATGCCGCGAAATGGGATGAGCAGTACAATTTCCCCGCTGTACTGTCGGGCGATATCGTGAAATCCGAAATCCCGCATTCACGTCCTTCCGGCATCGACGGCTTTGTGATGAACACCCGGCGTCCGTTCTTTGCCGATTGGCGAGTGCGCCAGGCGCTGATCCTTGCCTTCAATTTTGAGCAGATCAACACCACGATCACCGGCGGCGCATCGCCGCGCATCCAATCCTATTTCTCCAACTCCATTCTGGGGATGGAACCGGGTAAACCCGCCATGGGCAGAGAGTTGGAGTTGCTGCAACCTTTTGCTGCCGACCTGCCCCCCGGCACAATCGAGGGCTACGCCCTGCCGGTAGCGCAGGATGCGACCAACCGCAAAGGCATCCGCGCCGCCAAGAAGTTGCTGGAGCAAGCGGGATGGACCACCGACGACACCGGCGTCTTGCGCAATGGCGACGGCAAGCCCTTCACCTTCGATATCCTGCTGACGAATGGCGCGTCGGAAGTGATCACGATTGCCAATATGTATATCGAGGCACTGAAAACCCTTGGCATCAACGCGACACTGACCACCATCGATTCCGCCCAGATGACCGAGCGTACCAACGCCTATGATTTTGACATGACCCATATGATCCGCAACATGTCGTTGTCACCGGGGAATGAGCAGACGTTCTACTGGGGTTCCGCCGGGGTCACCGAACCGGGCAGCCGCAACCTGATGGGAATGAATTCCCCCGCCGCCGAGGCGATGATCGCGACCCTGCTGAATGCGAAAAGCCAGGAGGATTTTGTGGCGTCGGTGCGCGCGCTGGATCGCATTTTGACCGCCGGACGTTATGTGATCCCGTTCTGGTTCTCGAAATTCAGCCGCATAGCGCATGTCAAACAGTTGAAATACCCTGGCACCCTGCCGGTTTACGGCGATTGGCCAGGGTTTCAGCCGGATGTCTGGTGGTATGACCCGAATTGACGGCTTTGGGCGCATGGAAACCGCCCGCGATCCTTGCTAAACCAATTCCGGGGCGACGGCGTGTTGCCCCGTAAAACCAACCACTGCGACCCCTAGAAAGCCCGCCCCCATGACCTTCAGAATCGCCCGAATGATCCCGATTGCCGCCTTGCTGCTGCTGTCCGCACTGTCCGCCTGCGGCACGATAGACGGAATTGGTCGCGATATTTCCGGCGCATCAAACCGGGTTTCCAACATGCTCTGACGCTGCGACGCGCTGACAACACGCACGCCCATCCCTTCAAGCGCAAGTGACTTGAGCCGGTGGCGACAAAAGCGTACACCGCGCGGCAACGGCCACAGGCCCAGCCCCAGACACAAGGCCAATCGCGTGAAGAATGACCCCTCGGGCGGCGTGACCGCCGCAGGCAACCGCCCTGCTCTTTCGCCGCTGCTGCTGAACCTGCTGGTCGCGGTCTTCATCATGGCCGCACATAACAACACGTTCTGGCACCGGGCGAATGCGGCGTTTTCTGGTGATCCGCTGATCGTCGCGACGTTTGGCCTGTCGGTTTTCGCGCTGACGCTGCTGATCATTTCGTTCTTTGCGGTACGCTGGCTGCAAAAGCCGGTGCTGGCGTTTCTGCTGATCCTCGGCGCGATAACCTCCTATTATCAGGACACATTGGGCGCCACAATTGACCGTGAGATGGTGCAGAACGCCCTGACCACGACGATGACCGAATCCAAGCACCTGATCACTTTCGGCTTTCTGACGCATGTGCTTTGGGCCGGGGTTCTTCCCGCCATTGTGGTCTTTGCCGTCCGGGTCAAACGCCTGCCCTTCCTGCGCGGCGCGGTGATCTGGGTTGTTACCTGTCTTGCATCGGCGGCGCTGTGCATCGGGCTGCTGCTGCTGCATTTCAAAACCTATTCCGTGGTGCTGCGCGCCGACAAGACTATCATGGCCGCCTATCAACCGGGTGCGCCGCTTGCCGCAA
>NZ_JAKDLJ010000168.1 GCF_030452865.1 Pseudorhodobacter sp. | reverse complement strand
GCCACTGCTGGACCGGATCGGGATTGACGATGTGGTCGGTGCCATCCCTGTCCATTTCGGGGCCGGGTTATGGGGCACGATGGCGGTCCCCTTCTATACCGAAAGCGCCCATTTCGGCACGCAGCTTCTGGGGTTTGCCGCCGTCGCTGCGTTCACGTTCGTCTGTTCCGGTCTGATCTGGACCGTATTGAAAGCCTGGGTCGGCTTGCGGCCAAGTGAAGAGGATGAAATCCTCGGGCTGGACAAGGCGGAATTGGGGATCGAGGCATATCCGGAGTTCAAGGTCTGAAGCGGGCCGTCACGCGGTAATGCATGAAACCTTCTTGCACCTCGGTAAGCGGCTCCAGTGAGAGGTCGTTTACCCCGCACAGATGATGCTGCCCCAAAGGGGAGGATTTCAGCAGATAACTTGTGTCGGGCGGAACGGTCAGGCTCCAGTTCGGCTCGATCTCCGGGTCGATAGTGCCGTGTTGCGTGATGAAATTGAGCAGAATGTTGCGAATGGTTGTCGGCGCTTCGAACACCAGGCGTGCATCGGGTGAATGAACAAGCCGCATCTGGGTGCTGGCGCGAAAGTTGTTGGTGGCGACGATGAACTCCGCCTCCGGATCCAGCGGTTTGCCATTGTGGCACAGGTTTCGGATCCGATGCGCCTCGGGATTGAGCAGCCGGCCCGAAAGGGAATAGCGCGGCGGTTGCGTCGGGTCGATTTCATAGGTCAACCCCATGATGACATCGAAGCCATAGGACGGCACCGCGTCGTTCAAAAGCAGTTGGTCCGAAGCTCCGATGGTGAGATGGTTGAAGATCATCGCAGACCGTTCAAGCCACTCCGCGATATCCGATCCGCGCAGGCGCAAGGCGGAAATGGTGTTCGGGAAGCAGTACAGATCCGCGACACTGCGTTGAAACAACGGCCCGACCGGAATATCGGTGTAGTTCTCAACCCCGGCCCAACCGCCTGCCTTGAACGGGGCGGCGGCAGAAAGGAGCGGAAGCCCGGCATGTTCGGGATCGGTCAGGGACTGCCGGATGAACTGCGACTGGGCGCGACATATCATCTGGACACTGTGGCAATTGGTCACCAAGGAAAAATAGCTACAGAGTCTGCGACGTGTGGCACCGACCGGGCTGCGCATATAGTCCAGCGTAGCATCATGGTCATGCTGAGTTGCCTTCAGGACCGCAGTGTCGCTGACCACAAGGGGGGCGCGATGACCTGTCGGATCAAGGGCCGCGATGGGGCGGGCCTCTGACTGGCTGGCGACGATGTTCCAGCTTGTCCCCTCCTGTTCCAGCAACAGATCAATCACGCCGAGATGAGAACCGCAGAATCCCGCCATGACCGCGGGCTTGCCGGCAATGGTCCCCGCCTTCAGGTCAATCTCCGGTCCGTTGCTGAATTGCGCCGATGGGAAGACCTTATGCGTATGTCCGGCGACCAGCACATCAATACCGTCCAGCCGGGCCAGAGGCAGCGCCGCGTTCTCCATCCCGTCGACGTGCTGTGAGGCTCCGATCCCGGTATGGGCCAGCGCCACGATGATATCTGTACCCGCAGCTTTCATCTCCGGGATCAGTGCCGCGGCGGTTTCCACAATGTCGCGCGATTCAATCCTGCCCCAAAGCTTGCTTTCGTCCCAGGTCACGAATTGCGGCGGCAGCAGGCCGATCACACCGATCCGGATGCGGCGCAAAACGCCTGCGGTATCGCGTATCCTGCGGTCAAGGATCAGGTATGGCGGCAACAGCCGTTGATCCTCTCGCGGGGTCGCACCCCTTTTCAGAAGCGCATTGGCGCTGATCACCGGAAAATTCGCGCGGGCGATGCTGGCCATCAGGAACGGCACGCCAAAATTGAATTCATGGTTGCCGAGGGTGGCCGCGTCATAGCCCAGACGATTCATCGCGCCGATCACCGGATGCAGATCGCCCTGCTTCAAACCGCGATCATAAGCGATATAATCCCCCAGTGCACTGCCTTGCAGGAAATCACCGTTGTCAAGCAGGATGCTGTTGGCCACCTCTTCCCGACCCGTCGCGATCAAAGTTGCCGTCCGTGCCAGCCCGGAATGATCAACTGCCACATCGTTGTAATAATCAAATGGGAATATATGAGCATGAAGATCTGTCGTTTGCAGAATCCTGAGATGCGCGCGGTTGGTGCCGAGTCTGCGTTGGAACGGACGTGGTTTCTGGATCACTTCACTCGACTTCTGCGACAAGGGCTATGGTTCGCGCGGCTCGTCAAATCAGCCTAGCAACAACCTGAAGGGTATTCTACCCAGAGTTATTACTGACAGCAAAAACATCACGTCAAGGTTGTCATCTCGCAAATAATCCGAAGATTGCCTCCAACTTCCGGGCGTGCCATCACATCAATCAACAAGGAGGCGCAATGAATTCACTGGAGATGATGAGCTTTGTCGGCTCCGGGCTTGATCGCGCTGCCGAATTGCGTGGCGATACGCAAAAGATCGCTGCAATGTTGGCGCAATGCGGTCAGGTGTTGCCGATCTGGCGCGGAAAACCCCTTATCGCCAACGGGGTGGATCTCGGCTGGCTGCGCGCAGATCATCCGGTGCTGGAGGCAGGGGTAGCCCCGATTTTTCTGGGCCTCGATGGGGGAATCGCCCGGTTTGCGCAGGATATCTCTGACTGGCTGCCGCCGGAGGGCGCGCAGGCGATTGAAGCGGCCTTCTTTGACTCCTCAGCGCAGTTCCACCCTGATTTGCCTTCCGATCTGTGTTTTCTGGAACTGCGCGGCGCGATGATGCGGCTATCGCCGCGCGAAGGCGAATTGGTTGCGGTCGCCAAAGCAGTGATTCATTGGCATCGCAGTCACCGTTATTGTGCCGTCTGCGGCGAGGCCTCCGTTCCGATCAACGCTGGCTGGCAGCGCCATTGCGCCGCCTGTTCGGCACAGCATTTTCCGCGCACCGATCCGGTTGTCATCATGTTGGTGCAACGCGGCAACAGGCTGTTGCTCGGGCGCTCTCCCGGTTGGCCCGCGGGGATGTACTCCTGCCTCGCGGGTTTCGTAGAACCGGGCGAGTCCATTGAAGCCGCAGTTCGCCGTGAAGTCGTGGAGGAAACCGGAATTTCCGTCGGCGTGGTGCGGTATGTCGCCTGCCAGCCGTGGCCGTTCCCGACTTCCCTGATGATCGGATGCGCGGCAGAGGCATTGGATGAAACCATCACGCTTGATCCGAAGGAACTGGAAGACGCGCTCTGGTTGACGCGGGAGGAGATGTTGTCGGTGATGGCGGGCGAACACCCGACCATTCGCCCGGCCCGAAAAGGGGCAATCGCGCATCACATGATAGCGGCGTGGCTTGCGGACCGGCTTGATGAACCCCTGCGCCGTTAAAGCAACGCCAGGCCGCAAAACACTAAACCAAAGCCACTTGTTGCAATTCAGGATTCATTCTTTGGTTGAAATGCGCTAAGCACAATTCAGGCGGAAAATAAAAATGCCCGAAATCGGGCGGGCTGATGCCACGATGATCGTTCAGGCGGTCATGATGCAGCGGTGGAATTGAGGCAAGCGACTGAACGCCACAGGTCAAGGAGCGACGATGAAGCTGACTGCGAAAGAGGATATCGAGGCGCCGATTGCCTTTGTTGATGGATTTCTGACCGACTTTGACAATTGGGAACGCGCTGCGCTGCGGCGCGGTGCCGAGGTGGAGCGTTTGGACCGGTTGCCAAAACCCGCAGCGGGGATGGAATGGAAAATCTGCTTCCCTTATCGGGCAAAGCAACGCGATGCTCAAATCACGCTGACAAAGATCGAACAGGAGCGGGCCTTGTCCTTCCTGGGTATCGGGCGTCCGGTGGAGGCGGTGCTGGATGTCGACATGGCCGAAATGGGGCCACGGCGGACCCGCGTTCATGTGCAGATCGACATCAAGCCCCGTACCCTTGCCGCGCGGCTTTTTGTTCAGTCCCTCCGGTTGGCGAAGTCGAAAGTCACCAAGCGGTACGCCCAACACCTCAGCCAGCTTGCTGCCGATATCGAGGATCGCTATCGCGCGCAGTTGAAAGGATAAAGCATTTTGCGTTGTAGCTGAAGCGGACAGATTGAAAGTCGCGACTGACCTGAGGGAAAGTCCGCGACGTTCAAATCACATGCAAAACGCTTAGAATGGTCTTACTGGCGCTCATGCCCGACGCTTATCGGCGGGATAGACGCCCAGAATCTCGGTCTGCGAGGTAAAATACTGCAATTCGTCAAGCGCCAGTTTGACATTGGCATCGTCCGGATGGCCCTCGATATCGGCATAAAACTCCGTCGCGGTGAACGACCCGCCGACCATATAGCTTTCCAGCTTCGTCATGTTGACGCCATTGGTCGCAAAGCCGCCCATCGCTTTGTACAGCGCCGCCGGGATGTTGCGGACGCGGAAGGTGAAGGTTGTCATCATCCGCTCGGCCCGGCGGGAATGATCGGCCTGCCGCGACATGACCAGAAAGCGCGTGGTGTTGTTGGCCTGATCCTCGATGTGTTGGGCAAGGATTTCCAACCCGTAGATTTCCGCAGCCAACTCGCTTGCCAAAGCCGCGTGCGCGGGGTCATTCGCCTCCGCCGCCTCTCGCGCGGCGCGGGCATTGTCGGAACTGACCACACCCTTGATCGCGTGTTCGCGCAGAAACCGCGCGCATTGCGGCAAAATGACCACATGACCATGCGCCTCGCGCACTTGATCCACGCTTGCGCCTTTTGCGCCCAGAAGGTTCACATGCACCCGCACGAACGCCTCGTCGATGATGCGCAGCCCTGACCCCGGCAGCAGTGCATGAATGTCGGCGACCCGGCCATAGGTCGAATTCTCCACCGGCAGCATCGCCAGATCGACCGCGCCGGATTTGCAGGCCCCAATAGCGTCTTCAAATGTGGCGCAGGGGATTGCCTCCAGCCCGGGGCGGGCCTGACGGCAGGCTTCATGCGAATAGGCGCCGAGTTCACCCTGGAAAGCGATGCGTCCGGTCATTTCAGGCAATCTCCGTCGATAAAAGGCGCGTGAATGCGTTTGGTTGCGCTAGTATACCTTGAAATCCGGCATGGGAAGCGGTTAGAACCGGCAAAAGAGAACGCTGAAGTGGGGCGCAATATGTTCGACACGATGACAATGACCAAGGTTGTGGGTGCCGGTTGTGGCTCATTGCTGGTATTTCTGCTGGGTGGTTGGGCCGCTGACGCGCTTTATACCACTGGCGGTGGCCATGGTGGTGACAGCAAGCAAGCCTATACCATTGACACTGGCGCAGGTGATGCCGCAGCGCCAAAGGAAGAAGGCCCGCCCTTTGCCGAGGTGTACGCCTCGGCTGATCCGGCTGCTGGTGAAAAAGTGTTCGGCAAATGCAAGGCGTGCCACAAGGTTGACGGCACCAACGGCACCGGCCCGCATCTGAACGGCGTCGTGGATCGCCAGAAGGCGCATGTCGACGGCTTCGGCTATTCCGACGCGCTGAAAGGCATGGCTGACCAGACGTGGACCCCGGAAAACCTGAACGCGTTTCTGACCAGCCCGAAGGCTTATGCACCCGGCACCAAGATGTCCTTTGCCGGTCTGCCAAAGGAGCAGGATCGCGCAAATATCATCGCATGGCTTGCCACGCAGAAGTGACTTGAAGCCGGTATTGGTCTCTGCCCGGAAATGATACGCAAAGCCGCCTTCAGGGGCGGCTTATTCGTATCGGTTGATGAAAATGGACAGATCTGCCGCCGTGCTGCGCCAATATTCACGCAATCGCAACTTGTCGCTGCATGGTGTTGCGCTTTAGCATGCTGCGCAGACAGGATGCGCGGATGAGCAGGGAGAACGGGATGCGGGTTAACACAAGATCGGCTGAAGCAAAGCAGCAGATGCGTGGTGCGATACGGGCGGCAACGTGGGGCGGGGCCACTCTGTTGCTGCTTGCGGCGTCCACCCTGGCAGCCCGCGCCGAACATGTGATCACGGCGCATGGCATCTCGACCTTCGGAGAATTGAAATACCCCGCGGATTTCAAACATCTGGATTACGTCAACCCCGACGCGCCCAAAGGCGGTGAGATTTCGGAATGGACCTCCGGCGGGTTCGACAGCATGAACCCCTATTCGATCAAGGGACGTGCCGCGGCGCTTTCATCCTCTCCCTACGAATCGGTCATGGAAGCCACCTCGGATGAGATTGGCGCAAGCTATTGCTTGCTGTGCAGCACACTCGAATATCCCAAAGACCGGTCTTGGGTTGTTTTCAACCTGCGCGATGATGTGACCTTCGCCGATGGCAGCCCGATGACCGCCGATGATGTACTGTTTTCTTACCAGACGTTTCTGGCCAAGGGGCTGACCGATTTCCGCACCATCTTTGCAACCAAAGTGGAAAAAGTGGAGGTGCTGGATCCGCATCGTATCAAGTTCACCTTCAAGACCGGAATTCCCACCCGCGACCTGCCGCAGGAAGTCGGCGGCCTGCCGATCCTGTCGAAAGCGCAATATGAGGCAAAGGGTCTCGACCTTGAGCAAAGCAGCCTGACGCCCTTTCTGGGAACCGGCGCCTATATGCTCGACAAAATGCGGATCGGTGAGTCGATTACTTACAAACGCAACCCGAACTATTGGGGCAGCACCCATCCGCTGCGCGTCGGGACCAATAATTTCGACCAGATCAGAATAGAGTATTTCGGCGATTATGATGCGGCTTTTGAAGGCTTCAAAGGCGGCGCCTATACGTTCCGTAATGAGGCTTCGTCGATCAAATGGGCGACAGGCTATGATTTTCCGGCGGTGAAAAACGGTGATGTGATCAAGGCAGAGCTACCGTCGGGTGAGAAATCGACCGGGCAATCCTTCATGTTCAACATGCGGCGTGAAAAATTCCAGGACCCGCGTGTGCGTGAAGCTATCGGGTTGATGTTCAACTTTGAATGGACGAATGAAACGCTGTTTTACGGAATTTACCAGCGCATCACCTCCTATTGGGGCAATACTCCGATGGAGGCGACCGGTGTACCGGATGCCGCAGAACTGGCATTGCTGAAACCGCTTGTCGATGAGGGGTTGCTGGATGCGTCAATCCTGACCGATGACGTGGTGATGCCCCCGGTTTCGGGCAAGCGACAGCTTGACCGCGGCAATCTGCGCAAAGCCTCGCAGCTTCTGGCCGATGCGGGTTGGGTCGTGGGCGATGCGGGGATGCGCCGCAATGCCAACGGCGAGGTGTTGCGGGTCGAATTTCTGGAAGATAGCGTCAGCTTTGTCCGCATCCTGAACCCGTTCATCGAGAACCTGCGCAATCTTGGCATTGATGCGGTTCTGACGCGGGTGGACAACGCCCAGTTGGAAGACCGCTCGCGCCCGCCAAATTATGATTTTGATATTACCAACG
>NZ_JAKDLJ010000588.1 GCF_030452865.1 Pseudorhodobacter sp. | reverse complement strand
CGTTGGTCAGGCGGACCTCCTCAATAAACCGCCCCTCTTGGCGGTACGTCACATCAACACGGCCCGCAGGCGTATCCAGCCGCAACGTGCCGGGAGTGGAAGGGCGGATCAAACCGTTCTCAAGCGCAATCGTCACGGTGCCGATGGTGCCATGGCCGCACATCGGCAAGCAGCCAGAAGTCTCAATGAACAGCACCGCCACATCGCAATCGTCGCGCGTCGGTGGAAAAAGAATGGAACCGGACATCTGGTCATGGCCGCGCGGCTCAAACATCAGACCGGTGCGGATCCAGTCATATTCGGCCAGAAAATGCGCACGCTTTTCGAGCATGGTATCGCCCTTCAACATCGGCGCGCCACCGGTGACAAGGCGAACCGGGTTGCCACAAGTATGGCCGTCGATGCAGGGGAATGTGTAAGTCGTCATGGCGGTTGCTTTCAGAAACGGGAAGGAGAGAAGGGGGTAAGGTCGATTGTGGGGGTTTTGCCAGCCAGCAGGTCAGCGATGATTTCGGCGGTGCCCGCAGCTTGGGTCAGACCAAGATGGCCGTGGCCAAAGGCGCAAAGGGTATTGGGTTGGCCGGGAAGCGGGCCGATCGCGGGCAGGCTGTCGGGCATTGACGGCCGGAAGCCCATCCATTGCACGCCGCCAGAGGTATCGAGCGCGGGCAGGAAGCGTTTGGCCTTGGTCAACATCGCATCGGCGCGCGCGTAATTCGGCGGTAGTTTCAAGCCGCCGAGTTCCACCGCGCCGCCGACCCGGATGCCCGAACTCAGCTTGGCGATCACAAAGCCATGGCCACCAAAGGTGACCTGACAGCGCAGGTCAATCGCACTTGCGGGAAGGGTGGTATTATAGCCGCGTTCGGTTTCGAGCGGGATTTTCACCCCGGCAGTGCGTGCCAGCAGATGCGAAAATGCCCCTGCGGCCAACACCACGCGGCCGGTCATCTTGCCCGACGATGTGTCAACGCCATCTGGCAAAAGATGCGTGGCTTCGGCAATCTCGATCACGCCGCCATTCGCGCGGAACCGGTCGGCCAGCGCCACGGTGAAATCCTTCGGGTCGGAGATTGAGAACCACCCGGGGGTGAAGGTGGCATGGGTGAAGCGCGAATCGAGGCCGGGTTGTTTACCGGCAATCTCATCGCCCTTGAGGTGTTGAAATTCGATACCCGCTTCGGCGCGGGCGGCCCAGCTTGGCAGGCTGGCGTCAAACTCAGCCTGGCCCTCATAGACCTGCAACTGCCCATCGCGCCGCAGCATCGAGGACAGACCATGCGCGGCCAGAAACGGCTCCAGCGCCGCCTTCGACAGCGCCATCAATCCGGTTTGCGCGATGGTGGAGGCGCGCACCTGCCCCGGCCAACTCGCCCGCCAAAAGCGCAACATCCATGGCGCGATCTTCAGCGCATAGCGTGGCGGCACCGACAGCGGCCCGAGCGGGTCCAACAACCATCTCGGCGCTTTTCGGATTACGCCCGGCGAAGCGAGTGGCAGGATATCGGTGAAGGCTAAAGCCCCCGCATTGCCCGCCGAAGCCCCCGCGGCAGGCCCCTCGCGGTCAATC
>NZ_JAKDLJ010000167.1 GCF_030452865.1 Pseudorhodobacter sp. | reverse complement strand
GAGCATACGATCCAATGCATCTCCAACCTTGCGCAGATCGAGCGGGGGGAGTTGCTGGAGGAGTTGCCGATCACTTCGGAAATCCTCAAGGCCGGGGTCAATCGCAGGGTGATTTATGTTGCGCTGTTGCTGCATGACATCGGCAAAGGCCGCCCCGAAGATCACGCGATTCTGGGCGCGCAGATTGCCCGCAAGGTTGCGCCGCGCCTTGGCCTCAATGCGGAAGAATGTGAAACCGTGGAATGGCTGGTGCGCTATCACCTGCTGATGTCGGATGTGGCACAAAAGCGCGATCTTTCCGACCCGCGCACCGTGCGCGATTTTGCCAAGCTGGTGAAAACCCGCAAGCGACTGGATCTGCTGTGCGTACTGACCACCTGTGATATTCGCGGCGTCGGGCCGGGGACATGGAACAACTGGAAAGCGATGCTGCTGCGGCAGTTGTACCGCGACACCAAGACCGCGCTTGAAGGTGGGTTGGAGACTCTGAACCGCGAAAACCGCGCCGATGCCGCGAAGAAACTTCTGCGGGAGGCGCTGCCAGAGTGGGATGCGAAAGCGGTGCGGGCAGAGCTTGCACGCCATTACCCCGCCTATTGGCAAGGACTGCCGACCGACACGCAAAAAGTCTTTGCGCGGCTGCTGCAAGGGATTTCAGACAGTGAGATTCGCATTGACCTGCATCCCGACGCTGACCGCGATGCGACCCGCGCCGCCTTCGTTCTCGCCGATCATCCCGGTATCTTTTCCCGCCTTGCGGGGGCGCTGGCGCTGGTCGGTGCCAATGTCGTCGATGCGCGGACCTATACCTCCAAGGACGGCTTTGCCACGGCGGTTTTCTGGGTGCAGGACAGCGAAGGGCATCCTTACGAATCCTCTCGCCTGCCGCGTCTGCGGTCCATGATCGACAAGACGCTGAAAGGCGAGGTCATCGCGCGCGACGCCTTGAAAGACCGCGACAAGGTGAAGAAACGCGAACGCGAATTCCGCTTTCCGACGCATATCACCTTCGACAACGAAGGTTCTGAAATCTATACGATCATTGAGGTCGACACCCGCGACCGCCCCGGCCTTCTGTATGACCTGACGCGCACGTTGGCGGCGAACAATATCTACATTGCCAGCGCGGTGATTGCGACTTTTGGCGCGCAGGTCGTCGACAGTTTCTACGTCAAGGACATGTTCGGCTTGAAACTGCACACCAAAACCAAGCAAGAGGCGCTGGAACGCAAGTTGCGCCAGGCCATCACGGATGGCGCCGAAAGGGCCAAAGCATGAAACCGATACGGCTGGTCAGCGGTTTTCTGACCGTAGGGGGCTGGACGCTTGCCAGCCGCGGCGTCGGCTTCGTGCGCGATGTGATGATGGCAGCCTATCTTGGCACCGGGCCGGTGGCAGAGGCGTTCCTGATTGCCTTTTCCCTGCCGAATATGTTTCGCCGCTTTTTCGCCGAGGGTGCGTTCAACATGGCCTTCGTGCCGCTGTTCGCCAAAAAACTGGAGGCGGGGGAGGATGCGCAAGGCTTTGCCCGTGATGCGTTTTCCGCCTTGGGCGCGGTGCTGATCCTCTTTACGATCATTGGCACCATCGCGATGCCCTGGCTGGTCTGGGCGATGGCATCCGGCTTTGTCGGCGACGCGCGGTTTGACCTTGCGGTGACCTTCGGCCGGATTTCGTTTTCCTACATCCTGTTCATCTCACTCGTCGCACTTTTGTCAGGGGTGTTGACAACTTTGGGGCGTTTTACCGAAGCCTCCTTTGTTCCCGTCCTGCTGAACCTGATCTTCATCGCGGCGATGCTGATGGCCGCACAGGCGGGATGGGATATGGGGTTGACGCTGGCCTGGACGGTGCCGATCACCGGGGTCGCGCAATTTGCCTTTGCCTGGTGGTGGGCGCGGCAGGCCGGCTTTACCCTGACGCCGCGCTGGCCCCGCATCACGCCGGAACTGAAACGACTGGCGATGATCGCGGCCCCTGCGGTGCTGGCGGGAGGGGTGGTGCAGGTGAACCTTCTGGTCGGGCGACAGGTCGCGAGCTTTACCGAAGGGGCGGTGGCATGGTTGACCTATGCCGACCGGCTTTATCAACTGCCGCTGGGCGTCGTCGGCATTGCGATTGGCACCGTTTTGCTGCCCGATCTGTCGCGCCGTCTGCGCGCGGGCGATGAAAGCGGCGGGCAGGACAGCTTCAACCGAGGCACGGAATTTGCGTTGGCACTGACGCTGCCTTCGGCGGTCGCGCTGGTGGTGATCGCCAGACCGCTGATTTCGGTGCTGTTCGAACGGGGGGCGTTTGCTGCCTCTGACACCGCACCAACCGCGCTGGCACTGGCAATCTACGGCTTGGGCCTGCCCGCTTTCGTGATGCAGAAAGTTCTGCAACCGTTGTATTACGCCCGCGAAGACACCCGCCGCCCGTTCCACTTCGCGGTGCTTTCGATGGTGGTCAACCTCGCGCTCGCGGTGGGGTTGCTGCCGCTGATCGGCTTCTCCGCGGCAGCTTGGGCCACCAGCGTTTCCGCCTGGGTCATGGTCGCGCAGCTTTGGTACGGCGCGCGGGCAATGGGTCAAGCCGCGCGTTGTGATAGCCGCCTGCGCCAACGCGCCCCGCGCATCTTTGCAGCTTCCGTGTTGATGGGGGCGACGCTCTGGGGCATGGCCGCGTTGCTGCAACCGGCGCTGCATGAAGCGGGTTGGCGCTATGGCGCGCTGCTGTTGTTGATCCTGTCCGGGATCGTCAGCTATTTCGGCTTCGGCGGGGTGATCGGCGCGTTCAGCCTGTCGGAATTCAGGCGCGCGCTCGGTCGCAAAGGTGACTGACCACGCGGGATCACTCCCGCCCTTCGTTGACGCTGCCGCGTCGCCTCAGTGTTGGGCCGGGCCGCGAAAGGCGCCCTTACGGGCTGTTTCGCGGCGACACCGCCCGATTTCATCTTGGTCCAAATACCTCAAAACATAACCAAACCACTCAACATTGAGCTTCAGGAGCCCACCCAACACCGCAGAGTCTTCGTAGAAAATTGTGACCCGAAGGGTCAACGCAAAATGTCGACCGAGAAATCGTTCTTTAACCACACCGCATGGGCCGGGAGGCCCGGTGCAAACTGTCCAAAACCACAAGCATCGGTCAGGACCGCCGCCGGATAGGTTGTCGCCATCGCCAGCGCCTCCGCCAGCCCTATGCCAACATCATTGACCATCACCGACAACGCCTTTGGCATATCCAGATCCGCCCCGGCAAGGCTGCCATTTTCCAGCGTCAGCCGACCGTCACGCCGCAGCACCCGGCGACCGTTCAGCGTAAATTCGGTGATCGAGGAACCAACCGTCGACATCGCATCCGTCACCAGAAACAGGCGCCCCGGACCGCGCTTGGCGGCAAGGGCGGAGCGGATACTGGCGGGATGGACGTGGATACCATCGGCAATCAACCCCACGCTTACCGGGCCAGTATCAAGCACGGCGCCGACAAGCCCCGGCTCGCGGCTACCAAGCGGGCTCATCGCGTTGAACAGATGTGTTGCGACGCGCGCGCCCGCCGCAAACCCCGCACTGGCGTCGGCATAGCTGCAATCGCTATGGCCGAGCGAGACAATGACGCCCGCTTTGGTCAAAGCGGCAATCTGCGCCGGTGTCACGCTCTCGGGCGCCAAAGTCATCATCAGGTTTGGCAAACGTCGCGCCGCCGCACAAAGCTGCGCCAGATCATCTGCCCCCATCGGGCGGATCAGCGCCGGGTCATGCGCGCCTTTGCGAGCCTGCGACAGATGCGGGCCCTCGAGGTGCAACCCGATGATCCCCGGCACCTTTTGCGCAATCGCCGCCTCCACCGCCTCAATCGCGGCGGTGGTATGTGCCGGCGTGTCGGTGATCAATGTTGGCAGGATCGCCGCTGTTCCGGTGCTGGCATGGGCGCGGGCGATGGTTTCCAGCGCCGCCACCGTCTGATGATCGTTGAACATCACCCCACCGCCGCCATTGACCTGCAAGTCGACAAATCCCGGCGAAATGGTGCCGCCATCCAACATCACGCGGGCAGCGGGATCAGTCGAGTCCACCGCCGCGATGCCCCGAAAGACCCCATTCTCCAGCAGCAATGCCATGCCGTGATGCAAGGTTTGGCCGTCAAAGATATCGGCCCCGACAAAGGCTTTCATGCTCATATCGTTTCGGTCACTTTTTTCAGATGGCGCGGCGCGTCCGGGTTGATGCCGCGCGCCAAAGCTACTTTTTCGACCATGGCATAGAAGGACACGATCAGCGCGATCGGGTCAGTCAGGGCATGACCGCTGCGAATCGTCGGCAGGACTTGCGCGGTTTTGGCGGTGTCGGAGGTCACAAACACCCGCGCGCCTTTGGCCGCCATTTCATCGGCAACGGTGACAAGCGGTGCTTCCGCCTCATCCGCCGCCGCAAACGCAATCACCGGAAAACCGCCGTCAACGATGGAGACCGGGCCATGCAACACCTCCGCCGAGGAGTAGCTTTCGGCGTGCAACTGGCAGGTTTCCTTGAATTTCAGCGCCGCCTCGTTGGAAATGGCATAGGCAGGACCGCGCCCGAGGCAATAGAGCGAATGGCGATCCGCCAGCACAATGCCCGGCATATCCCAATCGGCATGGGCGGCGCGTTCCAGCACCGCCGGCAGGTCGCGGATCGCTGTCAGCAATGCCTCATCACCCTTCACCTCCGCGAGCAGCCAGATTGCGGAAACCACCGATGTCACAAAGGTTTTCGTCGCCGCCACTGACAACTCCGGCCCGGCATGCAACCCCAGAACATGATCGCTGACCCGCGCCAGATCGCTGTCAGCGTTATTGGTCAACGCCAGCGTCAACGCGCCAGAGGAACGGGCCGAGCGCGCCATTTCCACAATGTCCGGGCTTTTGCCGGATTGGGACACCGACAGACACACCGAACCGCCGAGCCGGATGTTGCGATGATAGACCGAGGCCACCGACGGCCCGATGGAGGCCACGGGGATACCCAGCAGCAACTCGCTGCAATACTTGAAATAAGTCGCGGCATGATCCGACGAGCCGCGCGCGACTGTCAGCATGAAACCGGGATTGCGATCGCGCAGCGCGCGCGCGGTATGCTGCATGTCACCCGCACCATGGGTCAGCAAACGGTCCACGGCTGCCGGGATTTCCAGGATTTCCTGTCGCATCTTCGTGTCACTCTGGGTCATCATTTCAATCCTTGGCAAGGCGCAATTCTGCGACGAAGTTATAGGCATCCCCGCGATAGAGGGAACGGGTGAATTCCGCGACGCGACCATCCGTCAGGTAGGAGATCCGCTCAATCCGCAAACCCGCCGCACCGATGGCCACGGCCAGCAGGCCAGCATCTTCTGCCCCCAGATTGATCGCGGAAATCTTTTGCGTGGCCCGCACCGGGCGCAGGCCGCGGGCGTCCAGCAATTCATAAAGCGAGACCTCAACAATCAGCGGATTGGGCAGGATGTCCACCGGCAATGACGCGCGTTCAATCGCCAAGGGCTGACCATCGGCGCTGCGAAGGCGGGCGATGCGGGACACGGAATCGTCGGGATGCAGGCCCAGAACCTCCATTTCCTCCGCCGATGGCATGAACAGCCCACGTTCCAGCCAGCGCGCGGTTGCAACCTTGCCGCGTCGGGCCATGTCTTCGGTGAAGGAGGTCAGCCGCGACAGCGATTGCTCGATCTGCGGTGCCAGATTGGAGACAAAGGAGCCGGAGCCTTGTTTCTGCACGATCAACCCTTCGTCCGCCAAAAGGCTGATTGCCTTGCGCACGGTGACGCGGCTTAGATCGGTGATCGCGGCAATCTCGCGCTCCGGTGGCAGAGGGGCGCCGGGGGGCAGGATACCTTCTGCGACAGCGGCACTGATGCGCTTGTGAAGCTGCACATAGCGCGGGCCAGCCCCTTGTGCCAACCAGCTTTCGGGGGCAAGGAATGCCGCAATTGTCATCCGCCTTGCCCCCGCGCGTAAGCCGCTTTGGCCAGTTGCAACGCGCCTTGCAGGGCCGAACCCCGCGGCGGGTGCAGCGCGGCGCGGGCCTGATCAGACAGAAAACCCGCATAATGTGGGCCGATCCCCCCGGTCAGACACAGCCGGTCCCCCGGCCGCAAGCCGAGAACGCCCAGCGCAGAGGTCAGGTAATCCGCACCGCGCTGCATCAATGCAACCCCGCCCGCATCCGCCGCCTTTGCCGCCGCGACAACGGCAGGTGCGAAGCCTGCGTAATCCGCAGGGCGCGCAGTGGCGGCAAAGCCGACGATCTGCGCGGGGTCATTGTTGAACCCCGCAAAAATGCTGCGGGTCAGATCGCAGGGCGGCACCAACCCGTCATGGCAGAGCAGAACCCGCTCCAGCACCGCGCGACCCAACCACGCGCCGGAGGCTTGATCCGACACCTGAAGCCCCCAGCCACCAATATGGGACAAGATCGCTTCCCTGCGCCCTGCGATGATCGTGCCGGTCCCAATGGCGATCAGCACACCGTCATCCGCGCCCAGCGCGCCTTCAAGCGCGATCAGCCGATCCTCCGACACCGTAATATTGGTGAAAGGCAACGCCGCCGCCACCCGCGCTGCAGAATCGGAGGCGAGAACCCCGGCAAGCCCGACGTGAACCCACGCACCAGCCAAATCCGGTCCCGTCAGATCCAGCTTGCCCGCCGCGACATCCAGCGCCGCGCGCACATTGCGGATTGCCAGATCGAAATCAGAGGTGGCATTGGCCGGACCGCCGACACCTTCGGCCAGCAGCTTGCCGCTGACATCGGCAATCGCGACGCGGCAGCCCGTTCCGCCACCGTCACAGCCAATCAAGAAGGGCAGCATCTCAATTCCCATGTAATACCTATATACTACCTTTATTTCAGAATAAAGATCATCTGTGATGATTTCTCCTTCAATTTGGCAATGTTTACGACACCCCGCGGTGAAGAAAGAAATTGTAGACAAGAGGTATCGAATAGGTATTAATAAAAGCAGCAGGGGGAATCACATGACCGCAAGCGGGCAGAGCAGACATATCGACCGGCTGCCCGCCGCTGTCGCACTGGAACTGATGCTGGCATCACAGATTGCCGCAGCGCAAAGTGTTTCAACCGCGCTCCCCATGATCGAACTGGCGGCAAAGGCGGTTGCGGTAACGCTTCGCGCCGGGAAAACCGTGATCTACGCGGCGGCGGGAAGTTCTGGGTTGATGGCGCTTGCCGATGCAGCGGAACTGCCAGGCACTTTCGGTATTTCGCCGGATCAGATCCGCATCGCGATGGCAGGCGGTATTCCGGTTGATGCAAGGATGCCCGGCGACACCGAAGATGAAACTGGCAGCGCCGAGGCTGTGGCCGACCGGATCAACGCGGGCGACGCCTTGATCGTGCTGTCAGC
>NZ_JAKDLJ010000166.1 GCF_030452865.1 Pseudorhodobacter sp. | reverse complement strand
CCCTATGCAGAGCGGACATTCATTCGCAAATTCAGTGCCGCGACGGGCCTGTCGCCGAACGCCTACGTTCAGGCATTGCGCGTTGAAAAATCCCGCGCGATGCTTGAACAAACCCGCAGATCGGTGCAGGCGATAAGCTGGGATGTCGGCTACCACGATGTTTCCGCATTTGGCCGGGTGTTCAAGTCCATCACAGGCACTTCGCCGGCGGAATATCGCACCAGGTTTGGTGTCATGGCCCCCGGTCGTAACGATCAGGACGTCGCGGCCCTGCCGTAGGTGCGAAGCATTGTTTTGGCCATAGCATTGGCCATGTTTGCCTGCATCAAGGCAAAGGCAAACCCGACCGACAGCGCAGCTACGCCACCGGCTGCGGAATGGCGGTGCGGTGAAGGAATGGCCTGCCGCACAGGTAGCGGCACGCTGCCGCCATCATCGACCCAACGCGCCAGGCTTTGTGCACTTGGCGAATACGGTTTGACCGTGGCATCGCAACCCTTTGATGGGAAGAGTGACGGGAACAGATCGTCAAAATCAGCATTGCAGATCATCATCCTGTGGCCCTCTCATTTCAGATAGTTTCTATGGTGATGGGTCGCGCCGCCATGTTTCATCGGCACGACCCAGCGGTTCCGTTGCGGTCATGCGGCCAACCGCAGCGAGTATTGATCATCCAGGATCGGTCGTCTGCGTGGCGCCAGCGGCACCATCCGCAATTCGCGTTCGTCGAACCCGTCGACGACCTGAATGATGTCGCAGCGCTCGACGCCGATATCACGCAGCAAGCGATCATCCATCGCCCGCAGTGCCACGATCATCTTGCGCCGATTCCAGTTGCGGTTGAGTGTATCCCACATGCGCCGCAGCATCCCGCGCTCGTTGTTCAAACGGTCATGAAACCGCGCAACCGTGGCAGGCTGAGGGGGAAAGTTGTGATGAGAGAGAACAGAGTGCATAGCATCCTCCAGGTTCAAGGTTACCAAAGCCGTGACATGAGGCACCGCGAAGCCAGCCACGACCAAACCGCAGCAATCGGCATGACGCAAACGCCTGTCATTTGAAGTGATCCATGTTGGGATCCGACAAACCCCCGAGGCGTAGAGCGGCAAAACGGCCAGCCCCGCCCGGGGCTACCTCCGGTTCAGGAGTTTACCTGCAAACAGCAGGCCTCTCGTATGAAAGCTGAACATCATCATGCTCCCTACATGGCCATCATCGGGCGGGTTTTCAATCTCATCTTCGCCAACTGCGACTTCTCGGCACGAAAGCGCCGGTTTCTGGGCCATTTCGGCCACGCCGCGCCGATGTTTCACCCTGCGACATCGGGGTGATTGACTATTGGGCGGCCGATGCCTAGCTCTGATTGCATGATGGTACACGCAGATCATTTTCGATTTCGTCTGCTGACCCGCCGGTATCCCCGGGCGGTTTAGGCGAGCTATCGCCTGCCATACCCCCCCGGGGCTCCGCAACTTTCCTCAACTGAAACCTAGCAAGTGCCAGGTCATAAAAATTCTGGTTCCGCGCATGCAAAGGGCTGTGCTGGCCCATTCCTTCGCCGCCGCTAAAACACCCCGCCCGATGACCCCCTGCTCGAACTCAACAGGAGATTGAAAATGATGCCGCAAGTGAACGAGTCCGAAAAGAAGCGCGCCAGCAACCGCAGCCCGAAGATCACCATAGACGCCGATCACCTTGACCATATCGAGGAGCTCGCCGAAAACGCACTTCAGCGCAACCCGGCCTTGGGTGATCGCTTGCTGGATGAGTTGAGCCGCGCAAAGATTGTCGCGTCGGCAAAGATGCCCGCGAATGTCGTCTCCATCGGCAGCACTGTGACCTATCGCGACGATCTTACCGGGCAGGAAAAATCAGCCACGCTGGTTTTCCCCGAGGATGCCGATATCTCGCAGCTTCGCGTGTCGCTGATGACTCCGATCGGGGTGGCGCTTCTGGGTCTCTCGGAAGGTGCCAGCTTCTATTGGGACACCCGCGACAATCAGCGCCGGATGCTGACCGTTATCCGTGTCGAGCAACCGGTTCCGACCGTGAAAGTCACAAACTGACCATGGGCGCATCCGCAACCGGAAATCAAACAACGAATGCGCCGCCCGGAGACGATGGCTGAACAGGATTGATACCCTGCAAGCAATTTTCTCCGGGCAAATCTGAAGCGCCGCCGCGTCCAAGCCGCCCCTAGGAGAAAACCGATGTCCCTGCATGCTGTCCGTGATACCTGTCACGCGTGCACCGAAACCCTGCCCCGCGCCGCAGCTTTTCGCTGCCCGTTTTGTCGCGCGCCGATCCTGCGCGCCACGGGTGCCGTCAACACCTTCTGCCGCCTCTGCAACAAGTCCGTTCCGCATCTTCATGCGGGAAAATGCCCCTCGTGCGTGAGCGTCGAACAACGCTTTGGTGCAACTGATGTAAAACGAAAGTCGATCCGATGACCGCCCGGCAACATGCGCGCCGTCTGGCCTGGCCAACCATGTTGGTCATCGTCAGCGTCGGATTGATCCTGTTCTGGGCGAACCTGACCGAATTGTTCGGCGAGAACGAATCCCTGTCGCTGGCGGTCAAGGGCTTGGCCTATTTCGCCTCGGCTTGGCTTGCCAGCCGTATTCTGTCAATGGCGCTGGATCAAGCAACGGCGCGCCGCCGCCCTTACCCGCGCTTGCTGCGTGATCTTATCGCGGCGCTGTTGTTCCTGATCGCTTTCACCGCAACGGTTTCGCTGTTCATGGGACAGGGCGCGATTGGCGCGCTGGCCGGGTCCGGCCTTATCCTCGCGATGCTGGGTTTTGCGATCAGAAACGTGGTGGCGGATACGCTCTCGGGGGTCGCGCTTGGTGTTGAGGGACCGTTTCGCATTGGCGATTGGGTGGATATCGACGGGCTGGCGCGCGGCAAGGTCATTGAGATCGGCTGGCGCACCACCCGCATTCTGACCCGCGATGCCACCTATATGATTTTGCCGAACAGCCTGATCGCGCGGCAACGGATCATCAACTATTCCGCGCCGAAGCCACAATACCGCGCCCAGGTCTCCATCACGCTCGACCATACCATGCCCATCGGGGAGGCGCGCAAAGTGATGCTGGCCGCGATGAAAAGTGCGAAATTGATCCAGCAGGAACCGTCCCCGGATGTGCGGGTTCAGGCCTATGAGGAAGGCGGCATCACCTATGCGCTGCGCTTCTGGCTTTCCCGCTTTGACCGCGATGTCGATTGCCGGGATGAAGTCTACAGCGTGGTCGACGAAGCTCTGCGCGAAACCGGAAGCGCCGCGCCGCGGCGCCGGATAGAACTTGTCGGCAGGAAAACGCCCCGGCCAGAATGAAACCGGCGCTTCCGCGAGCAAACCCACCCGCCCTGGAATCCGCGGCGCTCCGTCCTCCGCAGCAAACCGGAATCAATACCCCAGCGCGCAGCCATCCTTGCGCGGATCCGAAGCACCCTCAAGCAACCCGTCGGCGTGGATTTTAACCGCCTGTGAGCCGCCAAGTGGCACCTCCGGAGGGACAACCCGGTGGCCGCGTTCGGCAAGGTCGGCGCGCACCGCGTCGGAATAGCCGCGCTCCACCTCCATGCCGTGAACGCCGGAGAAACAGCGCGGGGCGTCCATCGCGGTTTGCGGGTCCATTCCGAAATCCACCATATTCGACAAAAAGCGCGCGTGGCCGGTCGGCTGGTATGCCCCGCCCATGACGCCAAAGGGCATCGTCACGCGGCCATTCTGTCGGATCATGCCGGGAATGATCGTGTGCATCGGGCGCTTTCCACCCGCCGCCTCATTCGGATGCCGGTGTTGCAGGGTAAAGCCCGCGCCCCGGTTCTGGAAGTTGACGCCGAACTTGTCGCTGGCGAGACAGGCACCGAAACTGTGATACACCGAATAGATCAGCGAGACCGCCATCCCCTCCTTGTCAACAACCGTGATGTAGACCGTATCCTTATGTACCGTTTCGGTCAGGGGTGCCGCCGCTGCCATCGCATGTTTCGGGTCGATCAGTGCCGCAAGCCTTGTCGCTGTTTCATCGCTCATCATATGGTCAAGGCGGGTGGTGAAATCAGCGTCGGCAAGAAACCGGTTGCGGGCGTCATAGGCGAGCTTTGTCGCCTCCGCCTCAATATGTGCGCGGTCGGTACCGAAAGGGTCCATGTCGGCAATATCGAAATGTGACAGGATTTTCAGCAGCAGGATCGCAGTAGCGCCCTGGCCGTTCGGCGGATGCTCCAGCAGGTCAACCCCTTTGTAAGGGCCGGAAACAGGCGCAACATATTCACATTCCGTTTCCGCGAAATCTGCCAGGGTATGGGTGCCGCCCAAAGCCTTGAGAGAGGCAACCATATCCTCCGCCACTTCGCCTTCGTAAAATCCGGCGCGGCCTTCGCGCGCGATGCGGCGCAACACTTCTGCCTGACCGGGTGCGCGGAAAACCTGACCCAAGGTTGGGGCTTTGTTGTTCAAAAGCAAGGTTTCGCGGGCGTGCCCTTGCAGCAACGGTTCCGCCGCCGCCCAGTCTTGCGCAACCCGGGGGGCGACCGGCACGCCTTCTTCGGCGTAGTGGATCGCGGGGGCGAGGGTGTCTGCGATGCCGATTCGACCCCAATCGGCAGAAAGGCGGCAGAACGCATCCACCGCGCCCGGCAGCGTCACCGCCTCCACCGCATAAAGCGGCATCGCGGTCATCCCGCGCGCGCGCAACTCAGCGGCGTTCAGGCCTTTGGGCGCACGCCCGGAGCCGTTGAGCGCGTGGACATCTTCGGACCCGGCGGGTTTGAACAGCACAAAACAATCACCGCCGATTCCGGTCATCTGGGGTTCACAAAACCCCAACAAGACCGCACCGGCAATCGCTGCATCCACCGCGTTGCCGCCTGCTTTCAAAACATCAATCGCCACACCGGCCGCCAATGGGTGCGAGGTCGCGCACATCCCGTTCGTCGCATACACGGCAGAACGTCCGGGCATCTGAAAATCGCGCATCTCTGTCTCCCCAAGGCCATTTTTTCAAAGTCTAGCGGGACACGCGGCAAAGCTGAATTGATTTCTCGGGTTTCCATACGAAAACGAACAACTGGACCCATGGTCTTGACGTTGTTTTGGGTAGAGCGCGTCGCATAGAACCTCGGTGCCGCGAACTGGGTGGGGGCAATTGTCACGACACCGAGGGAAGCTTTATGCAGCTACAGGATCAATATAGGGTCGACTGGTGGCTTGTTTATGGGGGAATTATGACGATCTGGTGTCATTTGTGACGAATTGGTCCCAATGCCGCCATTGCAATGCCGTTGTATCCAATCAGAGATCAGTCAGCGGTCGGTTTGCAACGGCAAGCAAAAGCTGGTGTGATTCCTTCCATCCTTGCGGCGATAGGCCAGATCGCTTGCCAATTCCTGAATGATGAACCAGCCGAAGCCGCCTTCAGGCAGCCCGTCAACCAGATCCATCGGCGGCAAACAACGACCCGGCAGCGATCCGCAAGGCAGCGGCAATCCGCGGTCAGCGACTTCCACCAAGACATGCGCGCCCTGAGGGTGAACCAAAACCTCAATCGTGCCACCGAAATCCGCGTAAGCGTGTTCAACGATGTTGTTCAAGACCTCCGCCATGACCAATTCAGCAGTGCCCAGCGCAGTCGCGTCCATTCCGCACCCTTTCAGACAGGCCAGAAACTCTCTCACCCCTGCGCGCACCGCAAACGGATCACTGTCGATTTCGAATCGCGTCACCCCACGATCACCCACGCCCTCAGCTTGCTTTGCGCAGGCCATCGGTCAACGTTGGATGAATGAGAAATACACTGTCCATCCGCGTCAAGCGGAAGACTTTGGCAACCGTCGGCGTCAAACCCGAAAGCTCCAGCTTTCGCGCCGGGCTAAGCAGTTTCATCACCGCGACAACCGCGCCAAGCCCTGAACTGTCCAGAAAGACCACATTCGACAGATCGAGGATCACCCGCTCGCTTTCCGTTTCAATCGCCTCGCGCATCCGCTCCTTGAACTCGATCGCGCCCGCGGCGTCGATCCGGTCCCCTTCTACCGTGACGACCAAAAGATCGTCCCTCTTGTCCGCGACAAGGTCCATCAGCAGGCCTCCTTCACTTATTCCACATTTGCAGGTTATGATCGAAGGGTTAGCAATCGGTAACCACGCATGGAAATGGGGGCAAATTGACAAAAGTTGTGATCGCAGGCGCGGCGCGCACCGCGATGGGCGGGTTTCAGGGCGTGTTCGCAGGGGTTCCCGCCCCCGCCTTGGGAGGCACCGCGATTCGCGCAGCAATTGGCGCGGCGGACCCGGCCTTAGTGGAAGAACTGCTGATGGGCTGTGTCTTGCCAGCCGGACAGGGCCAAGCGCCCGCGCGGCAAGCCGGATTTGCAGGCGGGCTGCCGCAATCCGTACCGGCGACAACAGTGAACAAGATGTGTGGCTCAGGCATGAAAGCTGCAATGATCGCCCATGATCAGATCGCGTTGGGTCAGACCCGGATCATGGTCGCGGGTGGTATGGAAAGCATGACCGAGGCGCCCTATCTGCTGGCGAAAATGCGCAGTGGCGCGCGGCTGGGTCACGCAACGTCCATGGATCACATGTTCCTGGACGGGCTGGAAGATGCCTATGACAAGGGCCGATTGATGGGCAGTTTCGCCGAAGATTGCGCGCAGGCATTCCAATTCACGCGCGCCGATCAGGATGCCTATGCGCTGGCCTCGCTGAACCGGGCGCTGACTGCCCAGGCGTCGGGCGCGCTGACAGCAGAGATCGCGGTTCATACCGTGACCACACGCAAAGGCGCGGTAGCTATTGATGCCGACGAGCAGCCGACCCAGGCCCGACCAGAAAAAATTCCCCACCTCAAACCCGCGTTTCGCAAGGATGGCACCGTGACGGCGGCCAACTCCTCGTCTATCTCCGATGGTGCAGCCGCAATCCTGCTGGCGTCCGAGGACGCCGCCAAAGCCCACGGTTTGCCGATCCGTGCCTATATTCGCGGCCATGCCAGCCATGGACAGACCCCCGCGGACTTCCCCACCGCACCGATTCCCGCCGCCCGCAAACTGCTGGAACGGCTCGGCTGGAGCGTGGATTCGGTTGATCTGTGGGAGGTGAACGAAGCCTTCGCGGTGGTGCCGATGGCCTTCATGCGAGAACTTCAAATCCCACACGAAAAGATGAACGTAAACGGCGGTGCATGCGCCTTGGGCCACCCGATCGGGGCCTCCGGCGCGCGGATCATCGTCACACTGCTGCATGCGCTAGAGGCGCGAAACCTGCGGCGTGGTGTTGCCGCCATCTGTATCGGCGGCGGCGAAGGCACCGCAATAGCGATTGAACGGCCTTGACCAACGGCCTTCCATCTTCTCTGTGCAAATATCCCGGGGGTGC
>NZ_JAKDLJ010000587.1 GCF_030452865.1 Pseudorhodobacter sp. | reverse complement strand
AGCGCAGGATCAGTCCGGCATGATTTCCTGCTGTTTGGTCGCAAGCGCCATATCGACCGCATTGATCGCTTTGTCGGTCAATTCCTGCACAGCGCCTTCCCAGAACTTCTGGTCATCTTCGGAAATACCATCAACCTTGGCCTTTTTGACCTGATCCATACCGTCGCGACGGATATTGCGAATCGCGACCTTGGCGCTTTCAGCGTATTGTCCGGCAACCTTGGTCAACTCACGTCGGCGTTCCTCATTCAACTCCGGAATCGGCAGCATGATGATGGTGCCGTTCAGCTGCGGATTGATGCCAAGACCGCTTTCGCGGATCGCCTTTTCAACCTTGCCGACAAGGCCTTTGTCCCAAACGTTGATCGTCACCATACGCGGTTCCGGCACGTTGACCGTTGCGACTTGGTTCAACGGCGTCAATGCGCCATAGGCATCCACCATGATCGGGTCCACCATCGAGGCCGAGCCGCGCCCTGTGCGCAAGGTGCCGAATTCGGCCCGAAGTGCGGTTTGCGCACCCTCCATCCGGCGTTCCAGATCATCGGTGTCGAGCATGAAATCGTCTGACATTTTCGCCCCTTGGCACGTTACGCTGGCCCAATGGGGCCGTTCTTGCAGGGTTATAGACTTAAGGGATGGAATTGGTAAGGGCAAGGAAGCAGGCCCCTTTCGGCGTCAGTTCAGCCCTGCACCCGCGTATAAGTGCCTTTGCCGGCCAGAATCCCGCGAAACCCGCCCGGTTCATCCAAGGAGAACACGATGATCGGCAAGTCGTTGTCGCGCGCCAGCGCAATCGCGCTGGCATCCATGACCCCCAGATGCTTTTGCAGTACCTCATCGTAAGTGACCGTATCATAGCGTTTGGCATCGGCGAATTTCTTCGGATCCTTGTCATAAACGCCATCGACCTTGGTGCCTTTGAAGATTGCTTCGCAGGCCATTTCATTGGCGCGCAGCGTCGCCGCCGTGTCAGTGGTGAAATAAGGGTTGCCGGTGCCTGCGGCAAAGATGCAGACCCGTTTTTTCTCCAGATGTCGAACGGCGCGGCGACGGATATAAGGTTCGCAGACCTGATCCATCGGAATCGCGGAAATGACCCGGGTGTGGACTTTCAGATCTTCCAGCGCCGATTGCATCGCCAGTGCGTTCATCACGGTCGCCAGCATCCCCATGTAATCCGCCGTCGTCCGCTCCATTCCCTGCGCGGAGCCTTGGAGGCCGCGGAAGATATTGCCGCCGCCGATCACCATGCAAATCTCGACGCCCAGATCATGCACCGATTTCACCTCTGCGGCGATGCGGGCGACCGTGGGCGGATGCAGCCCGAACCCCTGGTCGCCCATCAGCGCCTCCCCCGAGATTTTCAGCATCACGCGAGAATGAAGAAGCGCGGATTTATCAATGGTTGTTGTCGTGGCATCGGAGTTCATGGCGCGGTCCTGACTGGCTTGCGCATGGAGGCGCGCGGGTTGTGCTTGGATTGCGGCGCAAAATGTCGCAGAATCGCGGAAGGTTCAACCGCCGAACGCACCGTCATCGGCGGACAACGGCGCGGGGGGCTTTCCGCCCC
>NZ_JAKDLJ010000165.1 GCF_030452865.1 Pseudorhodobacter sp. | reverse complement strand
TACGGTTCAGCAGTTCTTGCAGCGCGCCAAAGGGGCAAAGCCAGCCGCAATAGGCACCGCGTCCCCAGAACAGCAGGGCGGCCGCAAGCGAGAACCACAGAATGAAGGTCATCGGGTCCAAAAGGAACGCTTGCCAGCTAAAGCCCGACATCAATGCCCCGAACAGTGCCAGAAGGTTGACGACCGAAAGCTGCGCATTGGCATACCAGCCAAGGAAAACCAGCGTGACGGTCAAAAACCCGATGCGGAACCAGAAAAATGCGCGGGCGTTGCGGGTGGCGATGGTTTGGAAGAAGAACACCAGCGTCAACACGCCCAGCATCGCCGCCAAGACCCCGATTTCCAGCGTTTTATCGGCCCAGATGCGTTTCCACAGCGCCTGATGTGCTGCATTCTCACTTTGGTCAGTGACCTCTGCCACTGCTGGCGGAACCGGTGGCGCAGCGACGGCACTCAGGTATTCTTTCGGCAGTTGATATCCCAGATCGAAGGTGGTGAAGACCTTTTCAATCGCGCCAACATCGCGGTGGACCAGAAGCTGGATGCGGAAAGGTTGTGTCGGGTCAAATCCGGTATCGGCAGGGATCCTGAACAGATCCGCCTCATTGAAGGCAGGTGCGCCGGTGGCCGCAATCGTGTTGATGCGGCGGTGCATCTTGTCACGGAAGCGCACGGAAACATCGTGCTGGATCAATACGATCCGGTCAAAAATGCCGCCGCGTACATAGCCTGAACCCTTGAAGGAATAGATGCCGCGACCAAAGATCGCGATGGCGCTGTCGCCGTCCTTCAACCATTCACCCAGATTCTTCGCCTCAGCGTCTCCCAACAGCGATTTTGCGATGCCGGGTTGCGAGACCAGTGCGGCCTGCATCTCGATATAGGTGGTTTCCGGCGCTTCGGTCAGCGCGCGCTCGCCTGCGCGCGGGTCGTCCATCGCAGCAAAGGCGGCGTTGACCTGGCCCACATCCAGCAACAACCGGCGCAGCGTGCCATCGCCTTCCATCGTCATCCAGTCTGCGGGGGCTGTTGCCGCCGGATTGACCACAAACTGCGGACCTGTGGGTTTGTCCTCCGCTGCCAGACCGCCCAAACCCAATGCGCGCGCGACCTTGAGGCCGGAACGCACGATGGAATCGTCGATCACCATGATCGTCACCGTCGCACCCGAAATGATGTCGAGATTATGCGCCGTGCCGCCCGCCTTCGCCTCTGCGACCAGATCGAGCCCACGGTAATCAGCGGTCAACGCCTTCATCTTGCTGTCGGGAATGCCGATCAACACGATCGGTTCGGAATGTTTGACCAGTTCCACCCCGATCACCTTGGCATCCGCATCCACCGCAACCGCTGTGTGAATGGGCTTGCCCGAATAGCCGGTGGTAGAGACGAAATCAGACGTGATGAAAACCCAGCCGAGTTGCGTGCTGCCTTGCATCACCGGAGCGACAGCAAGATCGCTGCGGGCCGGGCCGAAACCGTCGGCCCCTGCGACCAGTTTTGCCGCGTCAAGGTCCGGCAGAAGTTTGTCGAGCACGGTTTCAGCCTGCACGGGCAAGGCCCACAGGAGCGCGCAAAGGCAAAAGGTCAACAGGGTCCGAAGGGTCTTCATATCAGGCTTCCTTGCAAGGGACGCCCGGAGGTCACGGATACCTGTCCAAGAAACACTGGCATGGCGCGAAGTGTGTCTGGGGCAGGCATGTCAACCGCGTGGAAGGGCTGCACTGGTTCGAACATGTCAAACATGGCGCAGGCCTTCGCGGTTGGTGGACCTCGGGGCATTGGTCGGTCATCGATCGCGGAATGCGAAACAGCGGCGCGCATCGGGGTCGCAGAGGCGGGTCTTGCGGTCAAGCGCAGCACTGGCGGCATGATCGTCCGCGGTAGCGCCGCGCCGAAGGGCAGGCAGGCGCCGCAATCGCAGCACGGTTCGCTCGGCGCGACGGGGACGCCTTCGTCATTGAGGTAGATCGTCACCGCACCGGCATCGCTGCAAATCGTCATGGCGAATCCCGGCGCAATCTGCCCGGCCTTCGCCTGTGCGCCGAAAAGCGGCAGGCCAAGACAGAGCAGCAGCATAAGGATTCGGGTGCAGAGCTTTTCCATGCCGCCTGTCTAGTGGCGCAGCCGGTCGGCACATTGATCTAGCGCAAACTGGCGTGATCAATTCCGCCGAACCGAGAAAGGCAGGCGGCTTTCCCCACAGTGATCGGCGGGGCGGGAACCATTCCGGGTCTCAGGCATTGAAAGGATGAAACATTCACACCAGATCAAGAATGAAACGGTGAAGGGGGAGGGAAATGAATATGTTCAACTTGAGCGGGTTTGGCGGGCTGATCATCCTCGCGCTCGACATCTGGGCCTTGGTTTCGATCTTTGGGTCGCGCGCGTCGACCGGGGCTAAGGTCGGTTGGGCGCTTCTGGTGATCATCTTGCCGCTGTTGGGCTTCATCATCTGGCTGATTGCCGGGCCACGCGTCGTCAGGGCGGTGTGATCGTTGCCTCTGACGCGCTTGCGCCGAAACAACCGTCGGATGCGTAGCGAAACAGAGTCCGATCATCGGGCGGGGCAGGGTGTCCGCATCAGCACCGCACCGTCAGGGCACCGGTTCCCGCCAGAAACAACCACCAGAGTCCGGAGTGTCGATTACACACGATGACCACGCCCCCGAACAACGCCAGCGACAAGCCCGGCCTCAGCGATGATATCAGCAACGCGCTATCGTTGATTGCTGCGGTGTTCAATGGTCATGTTGCACTTGTGCGCGCCGAAATCGCGGCCAACCTGCGTCGGGCCATTCGCGGGCTGCTGATGCTGGTGATCGCGGCATTGCTTGGCTTGACCGCGCTTAACCTGCTTGCCGCCACCTTGGTACTGGTGCTGATCGCCTTTGGCTGCCCGCCCGCGCTTGCAGCGTTGGGCATAGCGACGCTCGCCATCGTCGCCGCGCTCATCCTCTTGGCAATCGCGGCCAAGGCATTGAAGCCTTCGCAACTGATCCCGACCCGAACCGTGGAGCATCTCTCGCACGGGGCAGGTCTTTTCAAGGAGAAAACCGAAAATGACCCATGACACATCCGTAGACAAGATCGAAGACCAGTTGAACGAGGATCGCGCCGCCCTGTCGGATGCGATGGAACGGCTTTACGACCGCTTCTCGCCCGATTGGCTGACGCAGGACGCACAGGACCAATTGCGCAGCAATATCGGCGCTTTGGGTGGCAGCATCGAACGCACCGTGCGCAAGCACCCGGTTGCAACGGCTGTCGCGGGCGTCGGTATCGCATGGCTGATTTTCGGTCGAAGGGGCGAAAAAGTCGTGCATCCGGCGCGGCTCACCCGCAAGGTCGGCAGCGTTGAATCGCTGGTCACCGATTACGGCCCGCAGGTGGCGGCAGCGTTGCTGGCATCCGGAATCAAGGCGATGGACGATGTGGACTGGTCGCACCGGATCGACAGTTTCCGCGCGAAAACCAGCGCGAAACTTGCCGACATTGAAAAAGCCGCCGCCCATCACGCCGAAAACGTCGCGAAAGGCGCGGTGGATCAATTCAACAACGTCCGCGATTTCGCGGCGGAGCGTACAGCCGCTGTGGCCGAATTTGCGCGCCATACGCAGGAAAGCCTGTCGCTCGGGCTGGACGATCTGCCCGAACCGGCGCGGGAAAAGATTATCCTCGCGCGTGAAAAAGCCTATCGCGCGGCGCAATCCGGGAGCGCCGCGGTCAAGAAGGGGGCGGAGAAAACCGGCGCCTTCGCCAAGGAGAACCCTTTGCTGGCCGGCTTGATTGTCGCCGCCGTAGGGGTCGCGGTGGCCGCCGCCTTGCCGCGTCGCAAGGACGACGTGGAGGAGGCAGAGGAGAATTTGAAATCCGGTGCCGATGACCTGATGGACGAAGCCGCAGAACTGATGAAGCAGGAGCGCGCCCAAGTGAAATCATCAAAGAAGGCGAAACCGGCGGGTTGAGCGACCTGCTGTCAGAATGTCACGCGCGGCGCAACAAAAACTGGCTCGCTTACGCCAAAAACACAAAGGCCGCCCTCAGGCGGCCCTTTTTTCGTGTCAATCGTGGGTATTCGATTGTTTTGGAGCGGGCGATGAGATTCGAACTCACGACCCTAACCTTGGCAAGGTTATGCTCTACCCCTGAGCTACGCCCGCGCTCCGTCTTGGTGAGGCAGGATGTATAAAGCCACAGGGAAAGCTGCAAGGGGGAAAATGCGGAATGCGACAAAAAACTTGCGGCAGGTCAGACGCAACCGATCGGTGATCAGGGCGCGACTACGCGCAATCCCTTGCAATTGCTGCTCGTGGCAAGTGGCGGGCGGCGAGGTGCTGCATTGTCAAACCGGGTTTGACTGCCTATGCCGGGCCAAACAGATGGGGATCGGGCGATGACACTGGATGAGCTTTTGGCGCGCAGCGGCGGCGTATGTGAATTTTGCGGGGATGATCGGCGCCTTGCCGGGGTGGAAGTGGAACCGGCGGGACCGGTGGTTCTGTGCAGTACCTGCCGTGGTGACCGCGCGGCGGAGACAGGGCATTGGCGCTGTCTCGAAGGCGCCGCATGGTCGGCGGTGCCCGCCGTGCAATATGCCGTATGGCGCCGGTTGCGCACGCTGGATGAACCTTGGGCGCAGGAGTTGCGTGACGGCATGGTGCTGTTGCCGCAGGTTCAGGCATGGGTGAACGCGCCTGCGGCAGTGGAACATCGTGACAGCAACGGCGTGCAACTGGCGCAGGGCGATAGCGTGGTGCTGATCAAGGATCTGCCGGTAAAAGGCGCTGGCTTCACCGCCAAACGTGGAACCGCAGTACGGGGGATTGCGCTTGTCGCAGACAATGCAACCCAGATCGAGGGCCGGGTTGATGGGCAGAGGATTGTTATTCTGACGGAGTTTGTGAGGAAGAAGTAGTTTGCAGAAAGCCGACGTGATGGGCGACTGGTCCCGTGGGTCTCGTTTGTTCTCTGACCGTTCTTTCATGTCCCACAAACGCTTCTACGTTTGCGGCCCTGACAAACGGGATTGCGCAACCGGCAAGTGTTCGCTGCAAACCCACCATGTTCTTTGCCGCCCAACATTCCCGGACAGATAGAGAATGGCTGCGCCTCAGCCTCTCCGCGGGCGGCGTGTGATCAGACCCTACGGCAAAGCAAGGACCGTCCGAATGAACCGACGCGTTTTTGTTCGAACGGGAGAGTGCCGGATTATGGCGAGGGAACCCAACAACCCGCCGGGGAAGCGTCTCAATCCTTGTGCATCGGCACCTGTTTCGATGCGGCGCGGTAAGGACGTGTCACATCGCGCGCGACGGCATTCAACGCCTCCACCTGCAATTCCACCGCGCCATCGCCTGCCAAGGTCAGCAGCACCTGGCCTGTCCCATCTTCACCCGGCACAAACGCTATCGAAAGGAGGGACAGGATCACGTCCTTGTCGCCCTGTGGAATGCCTTGGGTGCGGACAGTGAGCACATCGCGAAACATCAGCACCGAACGCACCCGCTCATAGGCGCGCGCTGCACGTTCGGCGGCGTCCCGGTCCTCCCAGCGAAAGCGGTTCAGCAGCAGGCTGAATTCCCGTCGCTTTGCGTCAAAACGCATATCCGTCACAGGAAAAACCGCGTCTTGCGTCAATGCTGCAAGGATTTGCAGATCTTCCACATTCTGCGCGAGCAGGGCAAGGGGCGCGTCCTCGCCGTCTTCAAAACGTGCATCGCTCATGACGCGATCCGTTCGACATGTGCGCCACAAGCGCCCAGCTTTTCTTCCACCCGCTCATAACCGCGATCAAGGTGGTAGACGCGGCTGACGACGGTTTCGCCTTCTGCCGCCATCGCGGCCAGAATCAGGCTGACGCTGGCGCGCAAATCGGTTGCCATCACCCGTGCCCCTTTCAGCGTTTCCACCCCGGTCACAGTCGCATGGCCGCCATGCACGTCGATCTTCGCGCCCATTCGGATCAGTTCCGGCGCGTGCATGAAGCGGTTTTCAAAGATGCGCTCCTCCAGAACGCTGGTTCCATCGGCGGTGCACAGCAATGCCATCATCTGCGCCTGCAAATCCGTGGGAAAGCCGGGGAAGGGTTCTGTCACCACATCCACAGCGCGGACGCGACCGTTCTTGCGTTTCACCTTAAGCCCGCGCTCGGTTTCTTCCACGGAAACACCCGCCGCATCCAGCTTTTCACAAAACGCCCCGACAAGATCAATGCGGCCGCCAAGACATTCCACCTCGCCGCCACAAATCGCGGGGGCGAGCATGTAGGTGCCAAGCTCAATCCGGTCGGTGACCACCGGATGCGTCGCCCCGCCCAAGCGGTCAACGCCCTGAATGGTGATTGTGCTGCTGCCTTCACCCTCAATCTGTGCCCCCATCCGGCGCAGGCAATGCACCAGATCGACAATCTCCGGTTCGCGTGCAGCGTTCTTGATCGTTGTGGTTCCTTTTGCCAGACTGGCCGCCAAAATCGCGTTTTCGGTGGCACCGACCGAAACCAGCGGAAAGTCGATCATCCCGCCTTTCAACCGCCCCCCAGGCGCTTTCGCATGGACATAGCCATCGCGCAATTCCAGTTCCGCACCCAATGCCTCAAGCGCTTGCAAATGCAAATCCACGGGCCGCGCGCCAATCGCACAGCCGCCGGGGAGCGAGACAACCGCATGGCCGTCGCGCGCCAGCATCGGCCCCAACACGAGGATAGACGCCCGCATCTTGCGCACGATGTCATAGTCGGCGGTGTGGTTGTGGATGTTATGGCTCGACATTGCCAAAACCTGCCCGCCCTGAAGGCTGACAACCTCCGCCCCGAGTGACCCCAAAAGCTGCGTCATCGTGCGGATATCCGACAGTCGTGGCGCATTGGTCAGGGTCAGCGGCTCCTCCGTCAGCAACGTGGCCGGCATCAGAGTAAGACAGGCGTTCTTTGCCCCCGCAATCGGGATCACCCCGTTCAGTTCACCGCCGCCGCGTATCAGAATGGAATCCATCTACTGCCCCTGACTTTTTTCTGAGTTCTGACCCCTACGGGCCTTTGCCTGTGCCTTGCGCCGCGCCATATTGGCCTTCAGCGCCAGTTTCAACCGCGCTTCGCGGATTTCCGCACCGGTTTTCTGGCGCTCGGTGCGCGTGTTTGTCGCGGAATTGTTATTTTGGTGCTGATCCTTCATACCCCTTCTCTACCCCAGCGGCGAAAAAGCGTCCAGATTGCACTTGCACCCTTGGGGATTTCCGACTAATCAGCCGCCACGTTGACCGGAAACCCCCGTGAAACGCCCGGCGCTGTGGTAGCTCAGTGGTAGAGCACACCCTTGGTAAGGGTGAGGTCGAGAGTTCAATCCTCTCTCACAGCACCACTTCAACTCATTGAGATCAAAGAAATTGCTTGATTGCCTGGGCATAGTG
>NZ_JAKDLJ010000586.1 GCF_030452865.1 Pseudorhodobacter sp. | reverse complement strand
CAACCCATGCGATCGGCAAGCCGTTAGCGTAAACAGCCGCAGATCCTTAGCGTAAACACCGCAAGTTTGCGCTACCACCATGATTTCAACCAAGATTCCGCCTTTGAAATGCCCCGATTTTGCGGTAGCAGACCTTTGGCACACGAGGCAAGAGGGAGCGCCGCAATGATCACCATCGGCATCAACGGGTTCGGTCGGATCGGCCGCTGTACCCTGGCACATATCGCGCAAAGCGGGCGCAATGATGTGCAGGTGGTGGCAATCAACGCGACGGGGCCGATTGAAACCAACGCCCATTTGCTGAAATACGATTCCGTGCATGGCCGGTTTCCGGGTACGGTTCGGGTTGCAGGTGACACGCTCGATCTCGGTCGTGGCCCGATGCGGGTGATGAGCAGCTACAAGCCGAATGATCTGGATTGGGACGGTGTGGATGTGGTGCTGGAATGTACCGGCAAGTTCAACAATCGCGATGCGGCGGCGGTGCATCTGACCCGCGGTGCCAAGCGCGTGTTGATTTCCGCCCCTGCCAAAAATGTCGATAAAACCGTGGTCTACGGCGTGAACCACCGCCAATTGACCGCTGATCACCACGTTGTCAGCAACGGTTCGTGCACCACCAACTGCCTCGCCCCTTTGGCGAAAGTGCTGAACGATGCCATCGGTATTGAAAGCGGGATCATGACCACGATCCACAGTTACACCGGCGACCAGCCGACGCTGGACCGCCGCCATGATGACCTATACCGCGCCCGCGCCGCTGCGATGGCGATGATCCCGACCTCCACCGGCGCGGCGAAGGCGTTGGGAGAGGTGCTGCCCGAACTCGCGGGCAAACTCGACGGCACCGCGATGCGGGTGCCGACGCCGAACGTATCGGCAGTGGACCTGACCTTCATCTCCAAGAAAACCGTGACTGCGGCGGAGGTGAACGAAATCATGCGCGAGGCCGCGAGCGGTTATATGGGCATGGTTCTGGCCTATGATCCGGAACCGAAAGTCTCGGTCGATTTCAACCACACCCCACATTCGTCGATCTTTGCGCCGGATCAAACCAAAGTTGTTGGCAATTGCGTCAGGGTTCTGGCTTGGTATGATAACGAATGGGGCTTTTCCTGCCGCATGGCCGATGTGGCCGGGGCGATGGGGCGGCTGTTGAACTAGGCCAGTGATGGTCAGCAAAAGGAACCGAATGACCGATAAACTGGCGATCTGGTTGGTCCTGCTGATTGTCGCTGCCATTCTTGGCGATATTTTCCTCAATCAGGGGGCGGCACTGCTGTTCCTGTTGCGAAAATTTGCCGTTTTCGTGGAATATCTGCAATTCTGGCGTTAGGGTGGCACTGCCGCACTTGATCTTTCTTCTGAAATCGTGACGTTAGCGCTATCATATTCTGCGTTGCAAAATTGTTCGAAACGATGATGCGCGGCATAGGGAGCCGATGGCTCCACCCCAAGCAAAAGGATCACGCCATGACAGTCAAGGTCGCCATCAACGGATTTGGTCGTATCGGCCGCAACGTGCTGCGCGCCATCATCGAATCGGGTCGCACCGATATCGAAGTGGTCGCGATCAAC
>NZ_JAKDLJ010000585.1 GCF_030452865.1 Pseudorhodobacter sp. | reverse complement strand
GGGCATCGTCGGGCGAATTGGTGGTCGACGGGGCGATCACCGCCAACAAGATCTCGGCAGGGTCGGTGACGGCCAACGCTATCGCAGCGGGTGCCGTGGTGGCATCGAAGATCGCGGCAGGGACGATCACTGCGGACAAAATGGCGGTTGGAACGATAACCGCAGAGAGCGGGATCATTGACGCTCTGGCAATTACGAATTCCATGATCGTCGATGGCGCAGTGTCGCGGCGCACTTTCATCTCGCGATGGTCTTCGCTGCTGATCACGGCCAGCACTAAGGCAACTGCGCAACAGCTTGGGTCAGATAGCAACTTCGACCCTGCGGATTATGTTGGCGACAGCGATTCGCCTGACAATCCTGCGCTTATTACAATTACGTTGGACTATGGCCCATCTAGCGCCACGGCAGGACGTCTTACTTTTACATTTGACCTCTGGGACGGGTCTTCATGGATCAGTCAGGCTGTAACCGGCGTCAGCTTCCCGGCAACTGGTGACGGCGGCTATGCAACGCTTCGACTTGTGGGCGCACTTATCCATGGTCACACGCCGTTTGCGGGCGGTTTATGGAGAATGCGGGCCTACAAGCAACCGGGTTCGCCGGACATCTACGTCCAAAGTGTCGTCTGCACGTTCGAGCAGGTGAACAAATGATCCGCGCCATCATACTCTTGACGCTGCTTGCCGCGCCAGCCCACGCTGATCCTGACCGCCTGTCGATTTTGCTGTCATCGCGTCATGTCGCGGCGACGGTGCCTTTCAAGCAAGCCAATCCCGGCCTGTTCCTGACGTGGGAAAATCGCGCGGCGGGCCTTGATTATTCACTGGGCGCGTATCGCAATTCCTATGGGCGGTTGTCGGTTGCGGCCATCGCCGCCTTGCCGATCTGGAAACGGGATCAGACCCAGATCAGCTTGTTTGCAGGGGTGGCGCATTACCCGGTCGATGGGCGCGATTACGCGGTTCACGCCGGGGATTTTGTGCCTCTTGCCGGGGTGCAGTTCCGGCACCGCAACATCTTTGCCCAAGTGATGCCCGGTGACGGGAATTTCACATCCGGCATCATTAGCTTCGGCCTGACATTTAAGTTGGGCCACTGACCACGTTCAACCCCACTTTTAACCTCAAAAGGAGACCAGAATGAAATCCTACCAAGTCACCCGCAAAGACGGCGCCACCGGCACCATTTCCGCCGCCAGTTTCGTCACCGATGGTGCAGGCACCCGCTTTTATGATGCGGACGGCGGCGTTGTCGCCAGCTTCAATGATGGCGCGATTGCCTCGGTGCTGGACGCCTCGGTCGTGTTCGCCATGCCGGAAGCAGTGCCCGATGAACCCGCAAAAGACGGTAAAAAGAAATGACCCTGCGCGATCAAACACTCCTTCGCGAACAGGCCGCAGAAATCGACTTTTTGAAGTCGCGCTGTTTGCAACTTTCAGAAGCCGTGACGGAGCTGTCGGGGCGGTTGGCGGAGGCGGAGGCGGAAGAAGAACCCGAAGCATCAGTGGTGACCGAGACCACTGATGCCGGTTAGCAAAACCCGCCTCGCGGCAAATATGCGGCGCGAGGCGGGTTTTGCT